>CAXBPM010000238.1:0-5750 GCA_963977345.1 uncultured Roseivirga sp. | reverse complement strand
ATCGAAAAAGGCGTAAACGAATCGGAAAAGGAATATTACGCCCAGCGTGGCAACATTGACGTGTCGGACAAAACCTTGCGTGAGTTACGCAATAAGCGTGAGCAAGCCGATACTGTTCTCATGGAGTTTCAATCTAAACTGAATGAAACCAAACTGGAACTCAGTGCAGTAAAAGAGCGATTATCCGTAGAGTTCAACATAGATTTGAATGCACTTCTGAAAGAAGAAGTCGAAGAGGAAGACCTCACTCCTGTTGATGAACTCAAAGCATTGGTTCAAAAAGTAAAAGACAAAATTGAACGCATCGGGCCAATTAACCCTATGGCGATGGAAGCTTATGAGGAAATAAAAGAGCGCTATGACTTCATCACCATTCAGAAAAATGATTTGATTGAAGCCAAAGGTTCTTTAATGCAAACCATCGATGAAATTGATGCAGTAGCTAAAGAAACATTTCTTTCCGCATTTGGTCAGATCAGAGATAATTTCGTCAAAGTTTTCAGATCATTATTCACTGATGAAGATGATTGCGAACTGAAATTGGTAGACCCAAGCAATCCACTGGAATCAGCCATTGAGATTATGGCCAAACCAAAAGGAAAGCGTCCTTTAAGCATTAACCAGCTTTCTGGAGGAGAAAAAACCTTAACGGCTACCGCCCTATTGTTCTCCATTTACCTGCTCAAACCTGCTCCATTCTGTATTTTCGATGAAGTGGATGCTCCACTAGATGACGCCAACATTGACAAATTCAATGAAATCATCAAGAAATTCTCAGCTGATTCTCAGTTCATTATCGTAACCCACAACAAAAGAACCATGCTGAGTACCGATGTAATTTACGGTATCACTATGATCGAACAGGGCGTGTCTAGAGTTGTTCCTGTAGATTTACGAGAGTTGGTGTAGTCACTAGTTTTCTTAATTTTATTAAAAAATAATTATCATGAAACGAAGGCTCCTCCTTTTAGCATTGTTGCTCATTTTCATTTCCTATTCAAGCATGAACACTTCATCAGCTCAAAAAACAGACGTCCAAGAACCATCAAAAACCTATTTAGCGCTCGGAGACTCATATACTATTGGTGAAAGTGTAGCCGAATCTCAGCGATGGCCTATGCAACTCGCTGCGCGTTTGGTACACGAGGGAATTCCAATGAAAGATCCCAAAATCATTGCTAAAACAGGCTGGAGAACTGATGATCTAAAAGAGGCTATTGAAGCTGATAATGAACTTTTAGAAAGCTATGATTTAGTATCGCTCTTAATAGGCGTGAACAACCAATACCAAGGAAAATCGGTGGAGAGTTTTGCTCCTGAGTTTGAAGAACTGCTTCAGATAGCTATAAAGTATGCGAGAGGTAAAAAGGAGAATGTATTTGTGGTTTCTATTCCAGATTACGGAAAAACACCCTTTGGCGCAGCCAAAGAAGATCAGATAAAAAAGGAATTAGATGCCTATAACAAGGTCAGTAAGAACATTGCTAAGAAATACGGAGTAGCATATTACAACATAACTCCTATCTCACGCTTAGCAAAATCACGTCCAGAACTTGTAGCTAACGATGACCTACACCCTTCTGGTAAAATGTATACTGAATGGGTGGAGTCGTTTGAAAAGAAGGTTGCGAAAATGCTGAAAAAATGAGAAAACTGATCCTAACTGTCCTTTGCGCACTCCTTACCGTTTCACTGTTTAGCCAAACCACAGAAGGCCCTAAAAATGGACATTTGATTATTGCTGGTGGTGCATTAAAAGACCCAAGCGTTTACGCCAAAATCATTGAATTGGCAGGTGGTGAAGGGAAAGCACATATTGTGGTAATCCCAACCGCAGGTGGAAACAACGTGACTCCTGAAGTAATAGAAAGCTTAGAAAAGCAATGGAAGGACTATGGCGCAGCTAAAGTCTCTGTACTTCATGCCACAGACCCTAAAGAAGCGGATACGGAAGCGTTTTCTAAAATTATAGATGAAGCGGGTGGTGTTTATTTCTTGGGTGGTCGCCAATGGCGTTTGGCCGATGCTTACCTCAACACCAAAGTGCACGAAAAGCTTTTCAACCTACTCCAGAGAGATGGAGTAATTGCAGGCAGCTCAGCTGGTGCTACCATCCAAGGCTCATATTTAGCCCGTGGCGATACCAAGGGCAGTAATATTATGATGGGTGACCATGAAGAAGGTTTGAGTTTCGTTACAAATATCGCCATAGATCAACACACTTTGGCGAGAAATCGCCAGTTCGATATGTTTGAAATTTTAGAGAAGTACCCGAAACTATTGGGTATAGCCCTAGATGAAGATACTGCCATGCTGGTTACAGGAAATGAATTTGAGGTAATTGGCCAAAGCTACATAATGATTTACGATGGCACCCACTGGAATCAGACTACAGGTAAATATGAAGCCAATGCCGAAGGAGAACAAAAATTCCATGTGCTTAGGGCAGGGCGGAAATATGATATGGCGGAAAGGAAAATCATTAAGTAGCTATTTTATTTTTTTTATATTTTAATTAAAATATTACTTCTAATTATTATATATATGTTTCTAAGCATAAGTTGATATATTTGTACATTAGGTTAATATGTTTTCTGGCTATGAGACCGTTTTAAATATTAATACCCCATACACTCTCTGAAATTCAAATGACACGAAAGAAACAATATATTGACCTCTTTGCTGGCTGCGGTGGGCTTTCCTTAGGCTTGTACAACTCCGGGCTTTGGCAGGGTAAGTTTGCAGTAGAAAAAAGCCCTGATGCTTTTGAAACACTTAGCCATAATCTTATCGATAATAATAATCATTTTAATTGGCCCGACTGGTTCCCAAAATCAAATCACGACATCAATGAGGTCATTAAAAATTATTCTAGCCAATTAAAGTCATTAAGAGGTGAAGTTGATTTGGTCGCTGGGGGACCACCTTGTCAGGGCTTCTCCACTGCAGGAAGAAGAGTCGAAAACGACTCACGAAATAAATTAATCAAGTCATACATCGCGTTTATTCGATTAGTTCAACCAAAGATTATTTTTTTTGAGAACGTCAAAGGATTCACCCAAAAATTCGATAAGAACAAGATACAAGGTAAAGTCTATTCGGAGTATGTAAAAGGCGCACTAAGGTATAGTCCAAAAGACCTAAGTTATGAAGGGTATAATGTGTACGGTAAATTAGTAGATTTTTCTGAATTTGGCATTCCCCAAAAAAGAACGAGATTTATATTAGTTGGAATCAGAAAAGATATTATCACTGCCCAAAAACCAAAGAAATTCTTTTCCTTAATCATGAATAACAGAGAGTCCTTTTTGATTAATAAAGGAATAGGAATAAACAATACGTTAGAAGAGGCTATTTCTGACCTATTAAGGATCGAAGAAACAATATCTCCAGACACAAAATCATTTAAAGCCGGATTATACAATAACCCAACATCCAACTATCAGTTGTTGCTAAGAGGAGCTTATGATAGAAATATACCAGATAGTCATAGGTTCGCAAAGCACAGTCAAGCTACTGTAGAAAAATTGACTTTTATCTTAGAGCACGCAGAAAAGAATAAAACTCTTTCTACTGAACTTAAAAAACAGTTTAACCTTAAGAAGAGAACGGTTATACCTTTAGCTGGAAATACCCCTACCCCCACAATCACAACATTACCTGACGACTATATACACTATTCAGAACCACGAATTTTCACCGTTAGGGAGTATGCACGGATTCAATCTTTCAATGATTGGTTCGAGTTCAAGGGCAAATATACTACGGGAGGAAAAAGAAGGACTCAAGAAGTTCCAAGATACTCACAAATCGGTAATGCCATCCCCCCTCTTTTCGGAGAACAAGCCGGGTTAATTCTAAACGCTGTCTTGAATGGATAAAGGCAAATTACAGTTTGACGTAAAAACAGGTATGAAAAACATCATTGGAAGAGATCTAATCACCAATGACTTTATAGCTATTTACGAACTTGTTAAAAATTCGTATGATGCGTATGCTGATTGCGTGAAAATTACTTTTGCCAAAGATGAAATTATCATTGCTGACAATGGAAAAGGAATGTCCAAAGATGATTTGGAGAAAAAATGGTTCGCTGTTGCTTATTCGGCAAAAAAAGATAACACAGAAGACAATAATTTAAAAAGGGATTCCCATTTGAACAATCTGAAATCACGCAGATTTTATGCTGGAGCAAAAGGAGTTGGTCGCTTCTCGTGTGATAGATTAGGAGAGGATCTTGAATTAATTACCTCGAAAATCGAATCGAACATTTCATTTAAAGTAACTGTCGATTGGCGAGAATTTGAAAAAGACTCGCAGCAAAGTTTTGGCTCAGTTGAAATTCCATTCGAAGAAATTGAAAACCGTAGTAATTTCCCTAATGCGAAAGGTCATGGAACTATTTTAAAAATAAAAAATCTTAACTCAATTTGGGATAAAAGCAAATTACAGGAGTTGAGAAGATCACTTGAGAAATTAATAAATCCATTTTCTAAAGTCAACTCTTTTAAAATTGAAATAGTTGCCAATGAATTTATTGAATTCGATAAATTTTCAGAGAATAATTCAAAAATTAACGGAGTAATCGGCAATAGTATTCTGAAGGTTCTTGACATCAAAACCACTCAAATTGATTTAACACTAAAAGGAGACACCATAATTACCAAAATTATAGATCGAGGTACGCTAATCTACCATATCGAAGAACCAAATAAATACAAATCCATAATTAATGACTTGGAAATAAATCTCTACTTTTTGAACAGAAGTGCTAAAATTAATTTTGGCAAATTAATGGATATTGAACCTACTAATTATGGAAACGTTTTTCTATTTAAAAATGGGTTTAGAGTTCAACCTTATGGGAATGTAGGTGACGATAGCTGGGAATTAGATAATAGAAAACAACAGGGTTATAATCGATTTTTAGGTACTCGGGATTTATTTGGGAAAGTTGATCTAACTACAGAAAACTTCAATGAATTCAAAGAAGTTTCGAGTAGAGATGGCGGACTAGTTGGAACAATAGGGAAAAAGATACTGTTTGAAATTTTTAATGACAAAGCTTTTTTGAGGCTTGAGAGATATGTGGTAGGTGTTCTTTGGGGGGAGGCATTTAAAAGAAAAAAATTTCTTAAATGAAGAAATTGCTGATTTGCAAAGACATGGCCTAAAACAAGATAAAGACAAAGACACCTACGAAGATGCTTTGGGTAACATAGGGAGCAAGATTGATTTTGTAAACCTTATTAAGACCTTAAGCGATGATAAGAACATTAACATTATCGATTATAATAAAGATTTAGTCAACTTTGTAAACGAAAAACTAGATATTGTTCAACCAAAATTTATTTCAGAATTAGAAAAGATTGCGGAAAAAACACATGATAAGTTTCTTTTGGATCAGGTTAAGTTAACCGAAGATAGTTTTAACAGAATCACAAAAGAAAAAGAAGATGCAGAAAGACGTGAGGAGGAAGAACGTCAAAAACGGATTAAAGCAGAAAAGCAAGCTGAAATAGAAAAGCGAAAAAGAGAAGAGGCTGAAGAAAAACAACGAGAAGAAGAAGAAAAAAGAAGAAATGCTGAAATTGAAACATTAAAAAAAGAGAAAGAAAGGGCTGAAGCAGAATTAGCTAGAATTAAGGCCGAGCAAAAAGTTCAAGAGGAAAAAAACAAAAGTCAAGATTTATCAGAAAAGCTAAGTATTGAAACTCAAAAGAACCAATATTTAAATGCAACGCGTAAAA
>CAXBPM010000237.1:0-5755 GCA_963977345.1 uncultured Roseivirga sp. | reverse complement strand
GTAAACCACGAATTCCCATTACCGGCCCTGAAACACAGATTGTCAATTTCAACCTCAGTTAATGATTTGATCTGTTCTCCTAATTGAGCAAAAGCTTGTATTCTTTCCTTAAGTACCATATTCTGTAAATCTTGGGCAAAAATACACCTTAAGTTTACTTCAAAGTCAAAATAGTGATTAGTTTTGCGGCAAATAAAAACCTTTGGCGATGAAACTTCGTCAGATAGTTTTTGTTAATGAATTGATTACAAATCACAAAGGAGATCAGAAATGGCAATTATTATAACTGACGAATGCATCAATTGTGGGGCTTGCGAACCTGAGTGCCCGAACACAGCTATATATGAAGGTGGCCAAGAATGGAACTGGGCTGGAGGTACTGACCTTCGTGAAGTGGAAATGGAAGATGGAACTGTCTTGGATGCCAATGACATGCTAGAGCCAGTTTCTGATGAGTTTTACTATATCGTTCCAGGGAAATGTACGGAGTGTACAGGTTTTCATGAAGAACCGCAATGTGCTGCTGTTTGTCCAGTAGACTGTTGTGTAGACGATCCTGATTACAGAGAAACAGATGAAGAACTATTGGCCAAAAAAGAGTGGTTACACGTTTAAACCAATCTTTTCAAAAATATTGAAAAGCCTTCGATTCGAAGGCTTTTTTTATGCGTACACTTTTTGAGTTTTCCCTATTCAGCTTGACTTAACATATAGTTCTTTATCTTAAACTGTTCGTGAAAGCCCATTTTAAGGTATAAACCTTTCCCCATGGCTGAGGCTTGAAGAGTAATGTATTCGGTTTCCTCTTTGATTGCTGTGTTTACTAATTGCTCCATTAATAGATTAGCAAGTCCATTTCGTCTTGATTCTGGAATAATACCTACACCATGAACGCCAAAAACATTCTTAGTTTGATAGGTGATGGCCGTTCCTACCGACTTATTCAAATGGCTTACAATGTAAAATCGAATGGAGTTTTTTGTTTCTAATAGGATGCTTGGGTGTATGTGGTAACCAAAAGATTTTGCGAATAACTGACTCCAAAGTATTGACTCTGGTTTAGTGGAAACCAGATTAAGCCCCATTTCTTTATGCTTCGAGTAAGGTTTGTCAACCTTTAAATACATCCCTATTTGTTCAAATATTTTGGTAAACCCGTTTTGCTCTAATATTTTGTATTGAGGTTTTTCAGATGTCTCCCAATGTGGAACGATAAGTTTGGGGAAGTTCAGAAGCATCTCTTTTTTAGCAGAGAGCACAGTCTCTTCATTCAGGTCTTGATTGAACCATAGTCGATTGGGCCAATCTGAATTTTCAATAACTGAGTAACTGAAAAATGGGTTTGAATGATGTTGACCTAAGTTGGTGCCAGCTGCTAGCCACATAGAGGTCAAGTTCTCGATGTTTAGTCTGGTGAGATTGGCTGTTGTGTTCATTTCCAATTGATTAAAAGTATTCCTGCAATCATGGCTATTATACCTGAAATTCGCTTAAAAGTTAGGGGTTCAATAGGTAAGTTTAACCAACCGTAATGTCCGGCTATTACAGCAAAAATAAGCTGCCCACACAAGCCTAAAGAGATCATTGTTGAAACACCTAATTTGGGTATGGTGTAATAATAGAGGCTGATGCCTATAACACTAAATAAACCACCTGTAAACCATAAATAAGTAGGAACTCCCTTTAACTGGTTTACAGAAGGAAACTTATCAATGCTAAAAACCGCTATAGTCACAGCAAAAATAAAGCTGCTGAAAAATGCTATAACAGAAGCCAATAACGGGTTTTTAAGCAATACGCCTAAGTGCGCATTTAATCCTCCCTGAAGGGCCAAAAAGATACCACCCAGAAATGCTAATGCTGATAATGTGATTTGATTCATAATGTAAAGTTGGCTGGAGGAAACCTCTTTCGCATTTACATATGTTGATTTGGCTACTTTTTTAATTCTTTTCTTATTCTACTCAACTGGGTTGGGGTGATGCCTAGGTGTGAGGCGATGTGACGTTGAGGGATTCGTTTTTCTAAATTTGGGTGCTTTTGTAGAAGCTTTAAATATCGTTCTGTTCCGTTTTCCATGACCAAAGAAATTTCATTTCTCTCTTTTTCAATGATCCAGTTCTTTTCAATGTAGGCAATATAGAAGTCCTTCAGGTCAGTATGTTCGTTAATCAGCCTTCGGTATTCTTTGAAATCAATGTTGATGACAATGGATTGTTCTAAAGCCTCTATAGAAAAATAAGAAGGTGAATTGGTGATAAGAGAGACCTTGGAAGCAGGGAAATCGCCTTCTAGGAAAATGTTTTTATTATAGATATTTCCTTGATCATCCGTAAAAAATGTGCGAAAGGCACCTTTACAAATGAAGTGAATGTATTTGGCAACTTGTCCTTCTCGCAATACGATTTCTCCCTTTTCAATAGATTGAAAATGTATGATGGAGCGAATGAGTTGCCAAGATGCCTCTGTGATTTCAGCATAAGAATTAAATGCTGATTTGAGTTCTGCGGTATACCTTGCTTCTTCAATTTCCTCTTTCACTTCATTTTAGCGGCTAAGCCATTTTCCTTCTTTTGATTAAATAGGAGTTCAATATTTGATCAAAGCCTAAATTGATGTCCGCTTCGATTAGGTCGATTTTTAGTTTTGCGCATTTAAGATAGAGCTCTTTATAATAACTGTCCATTTGAATTTTGAAGTCTTTTTTAATGGCAGCCGGGTTCAATTTTATCCTTTCCTTAGTTTCTGAATCTATAAACTCATAAGGACGGTCCTCAAAGTCGAAGTCGAATTCTGTTTTATGGTCAGTAACATGGAAGAGCAGTACTTCGTGTTTTTTATGCTTTAAATGCTGAAGTGCTGCTAATATTTCAGCTTCGTTGTTTTCATTGTCGAACATGTCGCTGAAAATCACAATCAGTGATCTTCTGTGTACTTTTTCGGCCAATTGGTGTAGGATTGAAGCTACATTGGTTCGTTTTTCTATTTTTTGCTTTTCAAGCAAATTATTAAACTGGATGAACAGCTTATGAATGTGCGAAGCAGATGATTTTACTGGAGTTTCTAGTTCTAGTCGGTCGCTGAAAGTGTGGAGGCCAACTGCATCTCTTTGTTTGTGCAGTAAATAGGTGAGGGCCGCTCCGGCCATCACGCTAAATCGCATTTTCCCAAAATTGTGTTCTGGGTAATACATCGAAGAAGACTGATCGATTACGATTTGGCACCTTAGGTTGGTTTCCTCTTCGTAGCGCTTTGTATATAAGCGGTCGGTTTTCGCGAAAATCTTCCAATCCACATGACGAGTGCTTTCTCCAGTATTATAAAGTCTATGCTCTGCAAACTCTACCGAAAAACCATGGTAAGGCGATTTGTGGAGTCCCGTAATAAAGCCCTCAACCATCTGTTTGGCAAGGAGTTCGATGTTAGAGAATTGTTTTACGTTGTCCAGAGAAAACTTCATGAGTAAAAATAAATTTGGGTGTAAAATATGCCTTTAAGCTAATATTTGCCTCAAATAGAGTACTGTTTTCTGTATGTTAAGTTTACGGAATTATACATTCGGCTATTGCAATAGTAATTATTATTGGCTTATATTGGATAAGTTTTTATAGTTATTACTACTTGGTAATATACCAAACTAAATGTTGAATAGTGGAAGAGAACAAGGATAGTGACAAGAATGAGATTTTTTCGAAGAGGGTAAGGGCAGGTAAAAGGACCTATTTTTTTGATGTAAAGGCAACACGCTCAAACGACTACTACCTTACGATCACGGAAAGTAAAAGGAAGTATAAGGACGATGGGTTTACTTATGAAAAGCATAAGATTTTCCTTTATAAAGAAGACTTTAATAAATTCATGGAGGCATTTGGTTCTGCAGTGAATCACGTTAAAACAGAATTATTGCCTGAGTTTGACTTTGATCAGTTTGATAATGATGAAGAAGAGTTAGCTGAATCTTCCTCGGAAGGATCAGATTTGAAATGGGATTAAGAAAAATTTAAATAAGAAAACTTAAGAGTTCTTGATTTCTCAGGAGCTCTTTTTTTTGATATGAAAAGAACAGCCATATATATCGCTCTGATTATTGCAGCTCTGCTTCTGTTCATATACTATTTCACCAATATTTTCACTTACTTGGTATTGTCGTTGGTGTTGGCTTCCATCTTAAGGCCATTGGTTGAAAAAATTAGTGGAGCCCGATTTTTCAAGTTGAAAGTACCAAGATGGCTGGCCATTCTGTTGTCTTTTGCAGCCATGATCGTGGTGCTTAGCCTGTTCGTTATTTTGTTCATTCCATTGATTGACGATCAAATTTCATTGCTTTCATCATTAGATATCGATTCTGTTACCGAGAGCATTCTTGAGCCCATTAGGTCGTTTGAAGAGTTTTTACTTGAAAAGAGATTATCAAATGAACCGCCAGGTTTTCTGGTAGAAGGCCTGCGGGACACCATTACTGAAGCCATCAGTAAAATTCAAGTGCAGAGTATTCTCAATATAATTTTGTCCTTTTTGAGTAGCTTCTTTGTGGGCTTGCTAGCGTTGAGCTTCATTACTTTTCTTTTACTCTATGAAAAGGGCTTATTGAGAAACAGTATTATTGTAATGATTCCGAATAAGTATTTTGAAGTATCCATTGCTGCACTCGATAAAATTGAAAGACTGCTTTCTAATTACCTTCTTGGTTTATCATTTCAGGTGCTGGTAATTTTTACTTTGGCTTCTGTAGGGCTAACTCTTATGGGGGTGAAATACTCTTTAACCATAGCCCTCTTTGCCGCATTGGCCAATCTCATTCCTTATGCTGGGCCATTATTGGGTTCTGTTTTTGGGATTATTGTAGGGTTATCCACCTCAGGTGATTTGGTCACTTCCAACGACTATGTCTTCCTGATCGTAAAAGTTGTTTCTGTCTTTTCTGTGATCCAACTCACCGATAATGTCCTACTTCAGCCATTGATTTTCTCCAAATCTGTTAAAGTACATCCGTTAGAAATATTTGTTATTATCTTTGCGGGCGCTTCCATAGCGGGCATCCCCGGAATGATCGCTGCGATTCCTGCATATACAATTATCAGGGTGTCAGTAGTTGAACTTAGAAGGGGGTATAAACAGTATAGTATTTTCAGATCATAGCAGATTACCATGGGACTTCAGTGTGGGATTGTAGGATTGCCAAATGTGGGCAAATCCACCCTTTTTAATGCATTATCCAGCGCCAAAGCAGAGGCAGCAAATTTTCCTTTTTGTACAATTGAGCCCAATGTAGGGATGGTCACGGTGCCAGACCCTAGATTGAAGGTGTTGGAGAAATTAGTAAACCCTCAACGTGTATTACCAACCGTAATCGAGTTTGTAGACATTGCTGGTTTGGTAAAGGGAGCCTCAAAAGGTGAAGGCTTGGGGAATAAATTTTTGGCCAACATTAGAGAAGTGGATGCGATTCTTCATGTGGTGCGTTGTTTCGAAGATGAAAACGTAGTGCACGTAGCTGGTTCAGTAGATCCAATGTTCGATAAGGAAGTAATTGATACTGAATTACAATTGAAAGACCTTGAGTCGATTGATAAGAAAATTCTTAAGTACTCAAAAGTGGCCAAATCGGGAGATGCAGTCGCTAAAAGAGAGCTTGCCATTTTAGAGAAATTTAAAGCAGCACTAGAAGCTGGTAAAAATGCCAGGGCTGTAGAAGCTACTAAAGAAGACTTAGCCGCAGTAAGTGATTTGAAATTACTTACCATTAAGCCAGTAA
>CAXBPM010000236.1:0-5761 GCA_963977345.1 uncultured Roseivirga sp. | reverse complement strand
TAGTAACCTCGGAACACAATTGGGCATATTTAAACGAGTCAGACCCAGTCTCAGCCCACCTTTGGGGCGATGGGGCTTCAGCAGTATTTATTTCGAAAGAGAGAGTTACAGAAAAAGATCATGAAGTTATTGGCGTAAATACTGAAGGCCACGCTACTATTGGCCGAGGGCCAAATGGTGTATGTTTAAAACCTTTTGATGGGGGAATTTCAATGCCCGATGGAAAGGATGTTTTTTACAATGCTATTAAATTCATGTCTGAAAAAACAATGGCAATTCTCAAACATGGAGACTGCTCATTAGACCAGTTGGACTACCTGATTCCACATCAGGCCAACATGAGAATCATCAACAACGTGGCTGAAACCTTGAACTTCCCTATTGAAAAAGTAGTGGTTAATATGGTGGAATTTGGCAATACCGGATCTGCAAGTTCTTCTATCGGTTATTCACAGATTTTCAACTCCATGAAAAAAGATGAGCTAGCCGTAATTACCGTATTCGGTGGTGGTTATTCCAGTGGTGCCATGCTGGTAAGGGCATAAAAAAAGCCGCTCTTCGAGCGGCTTTCAATTTCATAACAAAATCTACTTAGTGTACATCTTGCATCCACCTTTTCAATATTGGACCAAGTAGGAACACGATGATGGCTGCACCAAATGCATACTTAGCAATTAGCTCAAATCCACCCATATATATCCCTAGCGAATCAAACCCTCCAACATTGGCATCGGTACTTTCAACAGCCAGTTGTTTACCTATAAAACCAACGATTTGGAACGCATAAGCCGAAGAAAGGAACCAAACTCCCATCATAAAGGCTACAATTCTCTGCGGTGATAAGTCTGTAATTTTAGACAATCCAACAGGAGACATAAATAGCTCTCCAACTGAAATCAAGAAGTACATTACCATTAAGTAAAAGAAAGGCACCATACCTTCAGAATCTGCTGCACTTCCACTCAATGAGAGCACAAAGAAACTAACAGCTGCCAAGGATAAACCAAGTGCAAATTTATACGGAGTTCGCGGATTCAATTTCTTCTTAGCCAAGAAGCCCCATAGTAATGATATTGGAATGGAGAGAATGATAATCCACATTGAGTTCAACGCATTGGTTTGCGCTGCATCTACCAACCAAAGGTTCACGTTTCTACTCGCAAAAAGTGTAATCACAGACCCTGAGAGTTCATGGAAACCCCAGAAAATACTCATAAAGACAGTGATCAATAAGGCCACCGCCAATTTCTTCCTTTCAGAAGCCGTAGCCTGATACATGATTACAGCCATATAGATTAGGATGGCGACACCTAGCAATTTAAAAATAAGAGTCACCACATTCTGATCTCCTAAAAAAGTAGCTCCACCACCAATAGCTCCATAAGAAGCCAACATTATTGCGATAACAGGTACAGCTAAGAGAGATAAGATCGGCACGAATGTTTTCTTTTTGATCCCTAGAACCTTTGTTTCGAGATTCTCTTCACTTGGTGGCAATCCTTTGTCTAAGAATACCCCTTTCTTAATTCCATTCCAGAAAACAAGAAGTCCAGCCAACATACCAATACCAGCAAGGCCAAAACCATAATGCCAACCATATTCACGCCCTAACCAACCACACAAAAGTGGAGCAGCAAAACCGCCAATATTAATTCCCATGTAGAAAATGGTGAACCCTGAATCTTTTCGAGTATCACCATCCTTATAGAGCGACCCTACAAAAGTTGAGATGTTTGGCTTAAAGAAACCATTACCCACAACAATTAAAGCAAGCGCTAAATAAAAGGTGTATTCGTTTTCAACTGCAAGAACAAAATGTCCTAGTGACATTAAAATACCACCAAGAATAATTGATTTTCTGAAGCCCAAAAGTGTATCAGAAACTCTTCCTCCTACAACCGTAGAAGCGTAGACCAAAGACCCATAAGAAGCATAAACTGCAGCCGAGGCCAAATCTCGTGAGGTTAGGGCTTCAAAAATTTCGTTGACCATGTATAGGGTCAACAATGCCCTCATTCCATAAAAGCTAAACCTTTCCCAAAGTTCAGCGAAAAAAAGATAGAACAGACCTTTGGGATGCCCCATCATCTGTGGACCTTCAATAGTTCCTTTATCCAGCATAGATTCCGATTTTGTTTAGTTCAATACCGATAAAACTACTACGGTAAAAGGGTATTTACAAATGTGTTTATGTTAATGACCGCCAAACAGAGTTTTTCAACCACTTATAAGAGTGTTTTTATTATTACTGCGTGGAATTCTAATCAAAACTTTTTTTCCCTATTTTTGTGCCCCTAAATAGATTGCAATCGTTTGCAAAACAGAGTATTAAAAACTAAGAAAATGCAAGAAAACGGGCTTAAATCCAACGAAGCGAGTGTGAAAGAATTGGGCATCAAAGATGCCATAGTACATTGGAACCTATCGGCAGATGAACTGGCGAAAATTTCTGTGGAAAAAGGAATGGCACAAGAAACCAGTACTGGTGCCATCAACGTGAACACAGGTGAATTCACCGGTCGTTCTCCTAAAGACAGGTTTATTGTTAGAGATGAAATCACCGAAGATTCGGTATGGTGGGGAAATATTAACATCCCGTTTGAGCCAGCGAAATTCGATGCACTTTATGATAGAGTAACGGAGTACCTTTCTGGAAAAGAAATTTATGCACGTGATTCTTATGTTTGTGCAGATCCAAAATACAGAACTAATGTAAGAGTAGTGACCGAGCTTCCTTGGTCTAACTTATTTACATTTAACATGTTTTTACGTCCTACTTTGGAAGAGTTCAAAAACTTTACTCCAGAATGGACAGTAATGTGTGCTCCAGGTTTTATGGCCGTTCCTGATAGAGACGGAACGAGACAGCACAACTTTGCAATCTTAAATTTCAAAAGGAAAATCGCTTTAATAGGTGGAACTGGTTATACTGGTGAAATGAAAAAAGGTATTTTTTCTGCCTTGAACTTCATCCTTCCTCACCAAAAAGACACTTTAGCAATGCACTGCTCTGCTAACGTAGGCGAAGATGGTGATACCGCAATTTTCTTCGGTCTTTCAGGAACAGGTAAAACGACCCTTTCTGCCGATCCGAACAGAAAACTTATCGGTGACGATGAGCATGGTTGGACAAGCGAAAACACTGTATTCAATTTTGAAGGCGGTTGTTACGCTAAAGTAATTGACCTTTCTGAAGAAAAAGAACCAGACATTTGGAATGCGATTAAGCCAGGTGCTCTATTAGAAAACGTTACTTTTAAAGAAGGTACTAACGAGCCTGATTACACTAGCGGAAAGATCACTGAAAACACTAGAGTTTCTTACCCTATTTATCATATCGATAATATTCAGGACTCTTCTGTTGGAGCGAATCCAAAGAATATTTTCTTCCTTACTTGTGATGCTTCAGGCGTATTGCCTCCAATCTCTAAGTTGACCCCTGGTCAAGCAATGTTCCACTTTATTTCTGGCTACACTGCAAAAGTGGCTGGTACTGAAGCTGGTATTACTGAGCCAGTTTCGGCTTTCTCTGCTTGTTTCGGAGCTCCATTCATGCCCCTGCATCCAACTAAGTATGCTGAAATGCTTGGTCAAAAAATGGAAGCTGCTGGCGTAAACGTTTGGTTGGTAAACACAGGTTGGTCTGGTGGTGCTTATGGTACTGGTAGCCGAATGAAATTGAAGTTTACAAGAGCGATGATTACTGCAGCACTTGAAGGTAAACTTGAGAATGTAGAATACACAACTCACAATGTATTCGGTTTGGCAATGCCAAATGAGTGTCCTAACGTACCAACTGAAATATTGAGTCCTAAAAATACTTGGGCAGATAAAGCAGCCTACGATATGGAAGCAAACAAATTGGCGGTTAAATTCAATGAGAATTTCGAAAAATTCAAAGCGAATGCTAGTGAAGAAATCCTAGCCGGTGCTCCTAAAGTGAGCGCATAAGCTTAACCGAACATAAAAGCTAATAAAACAAGAAAGGCTGTCTCATATGAGACAGCCTTTCTTGTTTTATTAGAGTGTTTTCTTGAGGTGTATAAAAATGACAGTGATGGTTCTTCTGTCGAATTATCTATTCAATTCTAATTTATTCAATGCCGTCTGGAGTTCACGCTTTATCTTAATCTGATTTTCCTTGGCTTCAAACTGATGTGCTCTAAAGTCTTCACTTACTTGAGTAAAAGAAGCTTTAATGCGCTTGGCTGATTGAGCCACCTTTTTCATACGAGCAAACATGACTATTATTACTACCACTAAAAGGACTACAATCGACCATACAATAATGCTATAGGCCGCCTTACTCAATAGAATACCAAAGAATGACATATTATCATTCAGCTTTTCACTGGCTTCCAATTCTGCTTTCACCGATACCAATTCCGATTTTAATGCATTCGTCTCAAATTCAATTTTACTCTTCTCAGCCTTTAGGCTTTCTATACTATTGGTATAACTAGTCAAACTATCTCCTAACACGTTTCTGTACTCGCTTAAGCTAGTGATCCTGATAATTTTCTTATCCAAATAGGTTTCGGATGACCTAATTAATTCAGCCCATTGACTTCTTAAATCATTTTTGGGTGCCTCCGGTTGTTCCTGTTCTTGTCCAAACGATCGAGGTATTGTGGTTATCATTAGTGCAACCATCAGCACTAACATGGTTAAAATTCTGTGTTTCATTTTTTGTAATTATTTGGTGAAAACGCTCTAAAAATGTAACGGGATAAATCGGATAATCGCATTCGCGAATCACATATTATATCACATTTAATTTCACCACAAAACTAACCCCTATTCTGTACAAAAAGGAATTATCAACCATAAGGTGCTAGAAAAAAACAGATCTAATTTATTTCTGAAAATATGAAGACAACCCTTAACCAATTTTAACTATGATTTTGGGCTCAGAAATCATATATTCATCCATTCAAACCACTCAAAATCATCCATTATGGCAACTTACCAACTTACAATTAATGGCAAGCAACAATCCGTTGAGGCTGACGCAGACACCCCAATGCTATGGGTTTTGCGAGACCACCTAGACCTTAAGGGTACTAAATTCGGCTGTGGAATTGCTCAATGTGGCGCCTGCACTATCCACATGGATGGCAATGCCGTTCGTTCATGCTCAATTCCAGTTTCAGCGGTATCAAATGCTAAAATCACCACCATTGAAGGCCTTTCCGAAAAAGCTGACCACGTTTTACAAAAAGCTTGGGTAGAACACGATGTTCCTCAATGCGGTTATTGCCAAGCTGGTCAAATCATGAATGCAGCTGCTTTGCTTCAACGCAACAACTCTCCTTCTATGGATGAAATTGAAACGGCTATGAACGGAAACCTTTGCCGTTGTGGCACTTACAACAAAATTAAAGCCGCTATTTCTACAGCAGCAACCAATCTATAACCTCCAAAACCAAGGAAAAATGACAGTTATAAAAACAAAAGTAGACAGGAGATCATTCCTAAAAACTTCTGCTCTTGCTGGAGGAGGATTAGTGATCGGTTTTAATTGGGCTTGTTCGCCTTCGGCAGAAGTGAAAGATCCGGCCTCGGCTTGGTTCGACATCAATGCTTATCTGACCATTGCCGACAACGGTGAAATTACCATCATGTCACCAAATCCAGAAATTGGCCAGAATGTGAAGACATCAATGCCAATGCTTGTAGCCGAAGAGCTAGATGTGGACTGGAAAGATGTAATCGTAAAACAAGCACCACTTGATGATGCATTTCCTCGTCAGGTAGCGGG
>CAXBPM010000235.1:0-5762 GCA_963977345.1 uncultured Roseivirga sp. | reverse complement strand
CCGTTATCTCTAATTTCTCTCAGGGTAGTTTTTAAATTATCAGCTCGACAAACAGGGATAAAGTTTAAAGCACCAGCGGAAGTTTTCATTGCATCGCTACCTATTTGAGCACTTCCTCTAGAAGGAATCACGATACCATGAGCGCCAACACATTCGGCAGTTCTGGCAATGGCTCCAAAATTTCTAACATCAGTAATACGATCCAATACAATCAAAAGTGGTACTTCACCTTTACTGTAGGCTTCTGAAATAATGTTGTCTAATGAAGCATACTCCACCGAAGAAATAAAGGCAATGACTCCTTGATGGTTTTTTCGTGTAACCCTATTGAGCTTTTCAACAGGAACCTTTTGAACAGGAATATTATAGTCTTTTGCGGCCACCAACAGTTCAGTAGTGAGCTCGTTTTTAATGTCCTTTTGCAGAAGTAGCTTATCAATTTCTTTCCCCGCATTTATGGCTTCGATTATTGCTCGACTTCCGTATATGAAGTCCTCTTTAGGTTGGTCTATCATCATTCAATTACTTTTCCACTACGCCAGCTGGTCACAGCGTCCACCCATGAATCTTTAAACTTGTTTTCTCTTATTAGTCTGTGTATCAAAAGGTTATTCTCTTCTGAAACGATTTCAAAATTAAAGCGTATTCTCCCCCCATTTGGAGCGGAAAACACCCATAATTCTTGTTTTTCATTGCGGAATACCTGTAATGGGTTTCCATAAATTTGATACACCATTCCTCGGTCGGTTTTCCAGCCGTCCTTATTCGAAGTGAAAAGATGGGCTGACTTTCGAACTCTTCTATAATAGTATTTAACAAAATCTTGGGCTATTCTTCCGCCATTTGAAATTCGAGTGGTGACGAAGTCTTCGAAAGCCGTGCGTGCATCTCTAGCGGTTCTTAAGTTTTTAAATTCATCGTTAGTGGAAATGAAAATTAGCGGTTCTACCATTTTTTCAAACTGACCAAAATAGGGGTAAAAAGGGTCGGTTACCAAAACGCCCATCTCATTTGATGGTTCTTTAGAATCATTAATAACGTAATACCCCGGTGTAGAAAATTTTATGATTTCGCCTTCAATAGATCCATAAAGTGTATCAATTTCTATTTTGCTGGAGGCTTGAATTCTTCCTTCATCGAAAGTAGGAATGGCCACCGCTTGATTATTCACAACTCCTTGAATTTGATATTTACCATCATTCCCAAAAACATTCACCAGCCTAACCGATTGATCTAGGTTAATGAATCGAGAGAAATAGGGCACATTTCTTTGTGCTTCAAAAATGAGAAAAGGCTGATTTTGGGCGTTTTCACTCTTTTCAATCGGAATGTCAATTAAGAATTTTCTATTCCGCAACATATTGTTCACTTCTACAACAATGAGGCTTTGATCGGGAGTCTTTTCAAATTCAAATGAATAAATGAACTCACGGAAACCAGTTGCGATCAATGAGGCTGAATCTAATCTAGTGGCAGAGTTTACATGTCTTTCATCAATGTAACTATCACGGATATCATACTGAATTTCGTAATCGCTAATTTTAACCACACCGCTATTCAGTATAAAACGAACATATACTTTTACACGGTTGCCATCTTGGGCAAGCCTGTGGTCAATCAGAAATTCATGGTCTTGGTTGTAAAGGAAACTAACATCCGCGGAACTCATTCTGCTTTGTGAAAACAGCCATTGAGCGCAAATTGTAAGAATTAATGTAAATACGAGCCTTTTCATTCGAAGCAAAACTGATAACAAATGTAATCAAATTGTAGGGAATGCCGTCTTGATTAGCTCATTGTAAGCTAAATGGTTTAATTTTGGGCAAAAGTTAAGAATGGCTACCTACACTACAGAAATCGCTTCAGACAAAATCGCCTCTGATAACCCTATACATCAAAGATTATTAAGGGCTTATTATTTGGCTATACCCTATATAAAAGGAAATTTATTAGAGCTTGGCTGTGGTGAGGGGCGTGGCGTTGAACTACTGGCGCCTTTGGCAAATAGCTATGTGGCCTTAGATAAAATTCAATCCGTAATTGATGAACTGAAAAGTAAATACCAAGATCTGGATTTTCGTCAAGCGGTTTTTCCACCATTTTCTGATTTAGCCGATAACAGCTTCGATTCCATCGTTTCTTTCCAAGTGATTGAGCACGTAAAAAAGGATAAAGACTTTTTGAAAGAAATCTATCGTGTTCTAAAGCCTGGAGGTAAAGCCATTTTAACCACCCCGAATATTAAGAAAACACTGACCAGAAACCCTTGGCATGTTAGGGAATATACGGCTCAGCAACTGACTGATTTGGCTTCAGAAATTTTCTCTAAAGTGGAAATGAAGGGGGTAACTGGCAATGAAAAAGTAATGGCTTATTACGAAGAGAATAAGCGATCGGTGCAGAAAATCACTCGTTTTGACATCTTCAATTTGCAATATAATTTACCTGCGCCCTTGCTCAGAATCCCTTACGATATTCTAAACAGGCTTAACCGTAACAAGTTGAATGACGGGAACACAAAGCTTGTAAACGAAATCAGTCAGGAAGATTACCCCCTGACTGATGATGCAGATACTGCATTAGATTTATTCTTGGTGTTAGAGAAGACTAATTTGAGCGCGGAAAGTTAGATTGTAGAGTATGGTATTGAATACTCTTATCGGGTGTAGATATGCTGGCGAAGAAAACGCTGGTTGGTTTTGCTTCCGAACTCAATCGGAAATATACAGGGCTTGTAAATCTTTCCATTAAGCTTGACACTTCAGACTTAATAAAGTATGATGGATATTCAAATTTGTTTAGCTTAAGATAAAGCTTTAAGTCCCTTTCCGATTGATATTTGCATAATAGAATAATTTCACCACTCTTATAGAATTTCTTAATCATATCTAATTCTTGATCAATACAAGTATTGCATTGTATATCAGATATATAGAGAAATATTCTGTCCGGAATGATTAAATCCCTTATTATCCATTCATCCTTGGAGAAAACATCTATAACCTTTGAATCTAAAGACAAATATTCATTTTGAAAGACATATGATAAGGAGTCTGTTTGGGACATTCTATTCAGAGACTCATTATACTTTTGCTCCGAGTATACTTGGTCATAACGCGACTGATTGCACGAAAGCAAAGTAACAGTAAGTAATAATACTATTAATAGATTTCGCATATCATTAATATTGGGTTACTGAATTCCGTGATCTTGTCAAAGAGACTAAATACTTCTGGTCTTGCCTCTTTAAGCTCTGAAAGAAGCTTTTCGTCCTTAATAGCAGCTATTTCTTGCTTAGCAGCATACATTTGTTCAACATTTAGAGGAATGTAGTAATCATTCTTATTGACATAGACAGGGAAATCCATTATTCCCCCGTATAGTATGTCGTCTGATATTCCATTGTATGCCTTTATTTCATTTGTCTGCTTATTGTGAAAAACCGTCATGAGTTTGTTCCTGTGTAATACTCTCATCATGGTTAAAGTCTCGGATTCCAATATTGGCCAATTATACAGGAAAGTGCGGCTATATTGTTCAATCGCCAAACGGTTATCATCATTTAACAGACTTTCATCAATTGGATTGTCAGAAATAATGTTATACCTAGATTGTATTGTGCTGGAAGACATCTGATAAATATTAGTGCCCCAAGGCTCTGTAAATAGGAATGAATCTCCATGTATTTCTTGATTGTTGCTGAGTTGCTGGCTGGTATATCTAGAGATCGCGCCTCCCTTGTTTTTCAATGCCCTTAGCGATATTTCTTGTCCATCAATTAAAATAATCTGGTAACTCAAATCCTCATACCCTGTTGTATTATTACTGAATGCCAATGAGTTATTCGAAAATGCAAAAACTGAATGACTGAAGAAGGGGATGTCTTGCTTACTTATAAATTGATTTTGCAAACTGTATTCATGAACTGTAAATTGACGATCAACTAAGATTATTCTGGAATCTGTAAGTTCAATTGCTATAGGGTCGTCATGCTCACCTGGTCCTCCTCCCTTACTCCCTACTGTAAACAAATATTCGCCTAAACTATTAAATAGGTATGCTGCCTTGGAAATTCTCTCATCTAAAATTAAAATGAGGTCATCGTTGGTCTTAATTTTAGAGACCCCACCTATTAGAACATCATTTGGGGTTTTAAGCTCTAAGTATCTTCTTTTTCTGAAAGTTTTAGAGGTTTTTGCTTTATTAAGATCTAACTGTGATGGATCAATTTTAATTTCTGCATTATTATCAACTACGATTTGCCCTTTTGTAGATAGTTCAAAATCTTTCATCCTCTCTGAATTTAGTCTCTCACTGTCTTTAACTCCGCTGTAGCAACCTGTAAATAAAATGGTTAGTAATATTATTAAGTATGATTTGTTCATTTCTATATGTGTATGATTTGTAAATTAAACCCGTTGCACAACTTGACTTAAATTTTCATGTCTTGTTATATAACGATTATTTAAAAAAGATGGAGCTAGCCCCATCTTTTTTAGATTCAATCCTATTGGGGATTACATCCACTAATTGGAATGTAGCTTACTATTTCTGGTTGGGCTCCAGCATCATAGCAACCCCAAGCCCAGCCCGGACAAGATTTAATTTTACCAGCATAGTGAGCGAACTCAACACTGCCAGAACCGGAGATTGAACCTCCTCCCCCAGTCGCATCAAAATTACCAGAGATACTTCCACCACCACTTCCAGAACAGGCTACGGTAATTATTGTGGCCGACCAAGTTTCGGTACCAAATGCACCATAGCTCACATTTAAACAGAGGCTGACGGTAGCCAGTACAAACGAAAAAACAATTGCTTTTCTTTTCATATAAAATTGTTTGAATGCTATTTTTCAAAATTGAAGGGTTAGCATATTATCCTTATTAAAATCAATATTATATGATAATAGATGGTTTTGCAATACCTATTACTAGGTATTTATGACATTTAATTGGGGTAGATGTGTGTGGTTCGTTGTATTCTGCGTTGATTTCCATAAAATATAACTTTAAGATATGTCGGCTTTGGTCTAGAGATAAATATTATGAATTGAGAAATTGACTAAAGGAAACTCTAAGCTTGTAAACGAAATCAGTCAGGAAGATTACCCCCTGACTGATGATGCAGATACTGCATTAGATTTATTCTTAATTTTAGAGAAATAACCGATTCCTCGGTCATTTCAATACGCTCTATTTAGAAATTACTTCGGTCGATGGTCAGCATTGTATTCTGTCCATCAAGCATCTCTCTTAGCCTTGCTGCTTGCTCTGGGTAGCCATACTGTGAGAATATAGATTGCAAGTACTGAAGTCCGTTTAAGTACTTTCTGAACTCGTAATCATAGCGCATTTTCTTTTGCTGATATGTAGCCATGTCGTTAAACATTTCCGCAATCTCCATGCCCATAGCTAGTGCTTTTTCTTCCTCCCCAATATTCAAATAAGCCTGAACAAAGCTCACAGAAGCAATATCATATGGAAGTGATTCTTTCGGCATCACTTTCATTCCGTAGTCCAAAACAGTTTTGGCTCTGGCGGTATCTCCTTCAGTAATTAATGCATCGGCCAATGTGGTAAACGTAGACCTGTGATTCTGTGCAAAACCTCTATAATCTCCATTTAGGTTGGTTTTTGGATTGTCTAATCCCCTGAACTGAAACTTGTTCATTACGTTGTCATACATCAAATCCGTATTGACTATTTCCCTCATGCTTCCAGGCTTTTGGACTGGAAGAAGTCGATAGGCCATTCCTTCTT
>CAXBPM010000234.1:0-5768 GCA_963977345.1 uncultured Roseivirga sp. | reverse complement strand
TGGAAAAAGAAATCGATCCACAAACAAAGTAAGGAGATTGAAAATCTTACAAGGCAAGCTTGGAGAATTCAGGAGGAAATAATACCTCCACCTATTGATACAACAGGTCTTATGAATTTAGGGTATGTTGTAGATGATTTTCTTGAATATGGTGAAGAATACATTTATGATAGCACATCACTAATTTATCAAGAAGATATTGACAGTCACTCGCTTATTTTGAAGTTTGACAAAACTGGAGGGTACAAAATATACCGTGAATCACGAGTATTAGATGAAGGTAAATGGAGTATGGGGTTCAATAACACTCTTATTCAGTTGAACAGCGATAAAGAAGAAAGGTTAAGTGATGGTGTGTTTGGTGGATACATTCAAATTAAAGAGATTAAAAGGAATAAACTCATGATTTATAGATCTTTTGAAAACAGTCTCAACCATCAAATCAAAGCTGTTGAAAGCCTCTTGGAAGTTTATCGGCCTATTAGGTAAGGGTCACTCAACTTCATAAACTTTAAACCCTAAACTATTTTAACCTACTAACCCCTCAAAAGCCTTTTCCCATTTTTGAAAATTGAAGTTGTCGGTGGCTTTGTTCATCATGGCTTTAATTTCTGCATGATTCAATTGGCCAATGCTGCCTTCATGGCTATGGTTTACACTGCGTTCGGGCTGAAATTCGCCTCGTTCAATGGCCATGCCGACTTGTTTGTACGCATCTCTAAACGGTACGCCAGAAAGCACCAAGCGATTTACTTCTTCTACCGTAAACAGGTAATTGTATTTGTCTTGCTGAATGAGTTGGTCATTAATCGTGATTTTCTCCAACATAAAATCAGCCATGAAAAGGCAATCTTTTAAATCTTGAATGGCAGGGAAAATCACTTCCTTGATCAACTGCATTTCGCGGTGATAGCCCACTGGCAAATTGGTGGTCATCATGGCAATATCATTCGGTGCCGCCTGTAGCTTATTGCATTTGCCACGCATCAGTTCGAAAACGTCAGGGTTCTTTTTATGTGGCATAATGCTGGAGCCTGTGGTCAGTTCATCGGGGAAACCGATAAAGCCGAAATCGGAGCCCATGTAAAGGCATACATCCATGGCGAATTTGCCCAAAGTAGCTGCCACAGCCGCCATACCAGTGGCCAATGAACGTTCGGCCTTGCCTCGGCCCATCATGGCATACACCACGTTATAATTCAGATCTTCGAAGCCCAAAAGCTCCGTAGTCATTTTTCTATTTAAAGGGAAAGAAGAACCAAAGCCAGCGCCAGAACCCAGCGGGTTTTTGTTCACCACTTTATAAGCCGCTTCTAAGGCGTATAGGTCGTCCACTAGGCTTTCGGCATAAGCACCAAACCAAAGCCCGAAAGACGATGGCATAGCCACTTGCATGTGCGTATAGCCCGGCATTAAAGTGTTTTTGTGCTGGTCACTCAAACTCATTAGGCGATCGAAAAGCTTATTCGTGCCTTCCACCAAATTCTTGATTTCGGAACGCATAAAAAGCTTCATGTCTACCAAAACTTGGTCGTTGCGCGAACGGCCACTATGGATTTTCTTTCCTACATCGCCCAGTCGTTCGGTAAGGATAAATTCCACTTGAGAATGAATGTCTTCCACACCTGCTTCAATCGAAAATTCACCCGCTTGAATGGACTTGAAAATCTTTTTAAGCTCCACATGAATGGCCTCCTTTTCTTCCATAGTAAGCAAGCCAATGCTGGCCAACATTTCGGTATGGGCCAAAGAACCCAACACATCATAAGGCGCCAAATGTATATCAAACTCCAGGTCGCGACCAACGGTAAATCGTTCTACAATTTCAGATACGCGGGTTTCTTTTTGCCAGAGTTTCATGTGCTTCTATTTTGGGGCGAAATTAGTAATTCAATGTGAGTTACAGCATAAACTCGCTCAAGTCTTTGCTTTGTACCAAGCCCGAAAGTCTTTCTTGCACCAATTCTTTGGTGACTAACACTTTGGCATTGTTAGGGATTTTCTCTGGAATATCGAAAAGGATATCGTTGAGTAATTTGCTCATCACGGTGTACAAACGTCTGGCACCAATATTTTCTACTTCTTCATTTACCTTGAAAGCAATATCCGCCAATTCCAATAAGGACTCATCGGTAAATTCTAAAGACACATCTTCAGAATTCATTAAAGCCTCGTACTGTTTTGTAAGGGCATTTTTTGGCTCTTTCAAAATGCGGTAGAAATCATCTCGTGTAAGACTGTTCAATTCCACACGTATAGGGAAACGACCCTGCAATTCAGGAATCAAATCTGAAGGTTTCGCTACATGGAAAGCCCCAGCAGCAATAAACAGAATATGGTCGGTATTGATAATGCCGTGTTTGGTACTTACAGAACTGCCTTCTACAATGGGTAAAAGGTCGCGCTGCACTCCTTCACGGCTTACATCGGGTCCACCACCGCCTTTTTTAGAACTGCCTGCTACTTTATCAATTTCATCGATAAAGATGATGCCCGTGTTTTCCGCTTTGCGAATGGCTTCTTCTTTCACTTCATCCATGTCGATCAGCTTGGCGCTTTCTTCATCCAAAAGGATCTTTTTCGCTTCGCCAATGGTCACCTTGCGCTTTTTTGATTTCTTCGGCATTACATTGCTCAACATGTCCTGAAGGTTCATCATGGAAACTTCGTCCATGCCGCCACCCACCATACCAACTCCTGCACCAGAAGACGTAATGTTGATTTCAATTTTTCGGTCATCGATTTCGCCAGAGCGAATTTTCTCACGAAAACGCTCGCGGGTTCTTTCATTCAATTCCGCATCCGACATTTTTTCGGGCTCTTCTCCATTTTCAACCACAGTAGCCGAAGGGCGCGTATTTTTGATTGGGGGAATCAATGCGTCAAGAATTACATCTTCAACCGCCTGTTCGGCCCTGCCTTTAACTTCTTCTTTTTTAGATTGGCGCACCAAGTTGACCGACTGCTCTACCAAGTCGCGCACCATGCTTTCTACATCGCGCCCAACATAACCCACTTCCGTGAATTTAGAAGCTTCCACTTTGGTGAAAGGAGCGTCCGCAATTTTGGCCAGTCTTCGGGCAATTTCGGTTTTACCGACACCCGTTGCACCTATCATCAAGATATTATTCGGCACAATTTCGCGCTGCATTTCTTCCTTCACATGCATTCTTCTCCAACGATTTCGGAGTGCAATGGCCACGTTTTTCTTGGCATCATCTTGACCAATAATGTATTTATCTAGTTCGGCAACAATTTGCCTTGGGGTTAAATATTTCTCGTCTAACATCTTAGTTCTTTTTCTTTACGATCCCACTCAAATTGGTGGTCAATTGTATGGTGTTGCTTCCTCCTGCCGAGTGATAAAGTGCTCTGGCATAAGAAAATTCAAATCTTTTTACTTTAAACATCAGTCCAAATGAAAAGCCTGCACCTCCCGAAGTGGCTTCTTGTTTAAGCTCTTTTCTCAACAAATGGTTATAACCAAAGCGCAATTGAAAATTGTCGCTCAAGAGTAATTCTGTACCGAAGACCAATCTTCTGAAAATCTCTTCACTAAAACCCGGTTCCTTTTCTGTAACTCCAACGAGTGTATTGGCTTTTGGGTCGAAGAAAACCACATCTGAACGATTTAAATTTCTAGCCGTAAGCGAAAATCGAAAGGGCATAAACTCTGGTTTATAAGTCACGCCTAACTGAACATCTAAGGGTAATTCGCTTTGATTGTCTTCCGTATAGTCGCTCAATAGCACGCCTAAATTTTTAACCGCTAAGCCCACAGTCAAGTCTTTTTCTGGATGTTTGAAGGTGCCTCCAAAGTCGAATAGCAGTGCAGAAGCTTTATATGACCCTAAATCCGAAGCAGCTATTTTCAATGTGGAACCCGCTTGAAAGAGGCCGAATGCCATGGAATGACTCAAACCAAAAACGAATTCTGAAGCGTTGAAATCACCATTCAGAAATCCATTTTCATCGTAGCTTTCAATGGTGCCGTAGTTCAGGTAAGTAAGGTTGGCTGCCCATAGCCCAGCTTTTTCAATGTTTCGGGCATAGGAAACGGATGTTTGAGCGATGTCGGCAAAATAACCCAGCCTGTCGATGACCAATTGATTATGCCAATCGCTATTCAGTAATGCGGGATTGGAAGCCAACATGCCTGGGTCATTCCAGCCAGAGGTAAGATTCACTCCCCCTAAAGCGGCTTGACGAGCACTGTTTGGAAGGTTTAGAAATTCAAATGCCCTTTGCCCACCCAATTGGGCAGTCAATAGTTGGGGAATGAAAAACCCAGCAACCAAAACAATACGGACAATTTGCTTCAATACTTCGGGATTAATTGGGGGAGAACCGAAGTTCTTCCCCTTAAAATAGTTTGAATTTTAGTCTTCTACTACTAGATCAATAGCATTGGCTACTTTTTGCTTCATTAATGCCAACTCTAATACCTCTTCAGCCGTTTCAACATAATGTATGCTGAGGCCTTTGGTGTAACGTTCATCAATTTCTAGAATGTCTTTTTCATTCTTCTTACTCAAGATCAATTCTTTGATTCCAGCCCTTCGCGCAGCAAGAATTTTCTCCTTGATTCCACCCACAGGCAACACCCTACCACGTAAAGTAATTTCACCCGTCATAGCCAGCTTGTTCTTCACTTTACGCTGCGTAAACATCGAAGTAATGGCTGTAAGCATGGTGATACCCGCAGAAGGGCCATCTTTTGGCACCGCACCAGCAGGCACGTGAATATGTAAATCGTATTTATCGAAAACACGGTAATCTATATCGTACTTATGTGCTTCTGATTTCAAGTAAGAAAGTGCCGTCATGGCCGATTCTTTCATTACATCACCCAACTGACCCGAAAGCGTCAACTTGCCTTTACCTCGGCTTAAATTGGTCTCTATGAAAAGAATTTCACCACCCACCGATGTCCAAGCCAAGCCAGTGACTACACCAGCCAAATCGTTGTTGTCATAAGTTTCCTTATCGAAAACAGGGCCGCCAAGTACCTTTTCAATAAATTCAGCCGTCACCTTTTTAGGGTACTCTTCTTCTAAAGCAATTGATTTAGCGGCACTTCGCACGACCGAACCAATTTTCCTTTCTAAGTTCCTAACCCCAGATTCACGGGTATACTCATCTACTATTTTCTGAATCGTCTTTTTATCGAAAGTTAAATCGGTAGACTTCAAGCCGTGTTCCTCTTTTTGCTTCGGAACAAGGTGCCTTTTGGCAATTTCCATTTTCTCTTCTACCGTATAGCCCGACACCTCAATGATCTCCATTCTGTCGCGTAATGCTGGCTGAATGGTATCCAATGAATTGGCTGTGGCTACAAATAACACCTTAGAAAGGTCGTATTCCACCTCTAAGTAGTTGTCGGTAAATTCTGCGTTTTGCTCAGGGTCAAGCACTTCCAGCAAAGCGGAAGATGGATCGCCACGGAAGTTAGAGTTTACCTTATCTATTTCGTCCAGTACAAATACTGGGTTCGAAGTTTTCGATTTTTTAATGTTTTGGATCACCTTGCCCGGCATGGCACCCACATAGGTTTTACGGTGTCCGCGAATTTCGGCTTCATCATGAATTCCACCCAAAGACATTCTGACATACTGGCGGTTCAAAGCCTTGGCTATACTTTTTCCTAAAGAGGTTTTACCCACACCCGGAGGTCCGTAAAGGCAAAGAATTGGACCTTTTAAGTCATTTTTAAGCTTAAGAACAGCCAAGTATTCCAAAATTCTATCCTTTACTTTTTCTAAACCAAA
>CAXBPM010000233.1:0-5786 GCA_963977345.1 uncultured Roseivirga sp. | reverse complement strand
AGAAACAAAGGCCTGAAAGTTGTTAGGAAGAAAGAAAAAGAATTAAACATGAGAAAATATATAATAGTGTTTGCCATAGGAATGCTCTCTTCAGGGCTTATGGCGCAATCGTTAAGCAAAAAGGACACGGAAGAAATAAATACCAGGTTCAGTAAATTTCTAGAACATACTGCCAAACAGGAATTCGAACAGGGTTTGAGTTTTCTTCACCCAAAACAATTTGAATCGAATTCTTCTGTGAGTATGAAGGAAATGGCCTCACTGCTTCAACTTTTGAGAATAAAGCTGGAAATAGAAAATGTTAAAGTGGGAAACTTAAGTGGCTTAACTTCTCAAAACACCGATAAATATGCGCTTGCCGACTATAAGATGGACCTAAAACTGACTTTGAACGAACAGAACAAAAGCATGTCAAGTCAAATTGTTAGTGGCTTAAAAGGTCAGTTTGGTGCAGAAAACGTGACTTACGATACTTCAAAAAATATCATCACTGCCAAAGGTGATAAAAACGTAATCTGGATTAAGGAAAAGAAACTCGGAGACGATTGGTATTTGGTTGACTTCGACCCAAAAAACCCACAAGCTTGGAAGAGTATTATCCCTGAAAAAGTATTGACAGAAGCTGCTTCTAAGACTAAATAATTTCAATCACTTTATTAAGACAGAAGAGCCACTCAATTGAGTGGCTCTTCTGTTTTCTATTACTTTCCTCCGTTAGCCTTTAGGTCTGCCAAACATTGGGCATCTAAAGCTGGTGGAGCGTTCATTCCTAATAAATCATCCAACCCAGCGGTAGACTCCACTGCGAAATACATCAAACAATTGTCTACATCGCAATGATGCCCATTGGCAACATCCTGATGATCGCTTTGTAGTGGAGAACCTGTATTCACCAAGCCCAAAATATGGCCGAATTCATGCGCCATTACACTTGAGGTTAAGAGTGATGTGGACGATTGGCCGAAGCCACCCGATAGCTCTTCGATCCTACTTTGGAAAAGCACCATGGAGGTGTTTTTATAGGCAATACCCAATACGTTTTCGTTTGGTGCGTAACTGCCATCGGCAAAGAACAAATAAGCACCAATGGTCGACTCATTATTAAACTTCAAGCGATTGGCCGTTTCAATGTCCACCAATTCCTGAAGGGTATATTGAGATTTGCCTGACGTAGAAATTTGGCGTGTTGTCACCGAAATCCCTCCCGACTTATTCAGTCGCTCCGCCAAAAAATTTCTAATGTAATCTACACTGGCAGATGGTGGCTCAAAGCCTGCTGCATAAATTAACTCCACTTCTAATCGACTATAATTAGTTGACGCTAAAAGGTCGTTAGCCGATTCGCCCACAGGTCGGTTGTTCAAATTCCCATTTCCACCACCACTTGGGTCTGAGTCTCCTCCGCAAGACGCTAAAAGCAAACAGAGCGCAACCGAGTATATTCCTGATTTTATCTTCTTCATAGTTTATAAACTTGTAATTACTTACGATGTTCAAACACTCCTTGGTTTAACCGCCCTATCCCTTAATTCACAAAAAGCGACTTCGCCTTTTTCTTAATGATAAGCATTCCTACTAAACCTGTCAAGGTTGTAGCAAGCATTACTACCCACCAAAAATATTGCATGTCGAAAAAACGAACACCCACCTCAGACCAAAAAGCACAATAAAGGCCCACCACCGACCAGCTCATAAAATAGAAATGCTTTTTGTACCAATCTTTACTTCTTTTTATGGCTGGAATAACGCCTAAAAGGACCGTAATTAAACTGAAGAGGGCAAAGGCATGAAATAGCGAAAAACTTCCGAAATTATAAATGCCAAAACCGCTGAGGTTCATCAGCACCATTGAGCCCACATAGATGTAACCCATTTTTCTATGCATACCTGTTCCCTTGGTGTTGAACACCACCATTGCCCCAAAAACCATAGCCAACACTGCGCAACAGGTGTGAAAGAGCCCTAAATAAGAGCTGAATACCTTCAAGCTTTCTAGAAAACCCATCCTTATTTGATTTTGGTCAAGTTCATCTCCAAAATGGTAAAGGCTTGTCCGCTCGCCATCACGAACTCCCCTAGCTCGTGCCAAGTATCCTCTTTCAGCGTGGTAGTGTATTGAATGCTTCCTCCCGGCACATCAAAGCCCCAAATAAATTGCCCCTTGTCGTTAAGTTGCGCAGCCGTCAAAGCCATATTGCCATCGGCCAGCAATGATTTCATTTCGTACTGCTTCTTTTCATTGTTATAATACAGCACTCCCAAGGACTGGAACCCCACCTTACCATCCGATTTATTGGTGCCAACGCCCTCTGCGAGTATGGCCATTCCGCCAATTTTCCTTTGTATGTTTTCTACCACAGTAAACTCAGATTTTTGCTGTGTTTCATCCATAGACCAGCCCTCACCCTTCCACTGGCCAATCCAGTTTGAAAGTTTACCCATGGCCTCCTTATTAAGTGTGCCTATTTCTTGGGCATTGGCTACATGATTGACAAGTGCTCCATAAAGCACTACGATAAAGATAAAAATTGCTTTTACTGTCTTCATTTTGATTGATTTCGTTTCCATGATTTTAAATTTAAATTATTACAAACTAGTTTATTTTATAAACCATAATTGCAAAAAAATTATGGCTTGAGGTACTGTTGAATTTCCTTCACATAAGAGTCAAAAGCATCAACTCCTTTCTGCGTCACCTTACAGGTTGTCTTGGGTTTTTTTCCTTCAAACTGCTTGGTGATTTCTATGTAGCCTGCAGTTGAAAGCTTGTCCAGCTGCACGCTCAAATTACCCGCAGTGGATTCTGTTTGCTCCTTTATGTACACAAAATCCGCTGCCTCCACACTGATGAGTAATGACATTACTGCCAACCTGAGCTGAGAATGTAAAAGCGGGTCGAGTTGATTAAACCCCATTGTTTCTGAAATTTGCTTTCATAATATATCCTGGCACTAAATAACCGATAACAATACCACAAGCCATAATAAGCATTTGATAATTTTCCGGTTGTCTAAATGCCACAAAGGTTAAAACCCAGAATACCAAAGCACCAAATTGTAGAGGTTTAAAGTTCATCATAGCCCCAGATACTGAAGTACCTACAGCAGCGAAAAGCAAAATGAAGGGAGTTGTGTTCCATCCAATAAACTGACCATTGAAAATGATGGTAAACATGGCCAGTCCTAAACTGAGCCAAAGCCACCCGTACATTTTATCCGTATAGTTCCTAACCTTCGCGTTCTTTCCTTGCCTTGCCCCCACAATTCCAGATATCATTCCGCCAACAACCGTCAAAGACCAAGCAATATATGGGTGCTCATAGGTAGTGTACGTTGACAAATAGAAGTGGGTCAAACTAGCAATTAGGACTATCCACCCCCACAATAGAAAAAAGAAACTGTTGTCTGAGTAGCGTTTTCGGGACTTTCCAATCATTGACTGAATCAGCGCCATGCTTTCCTGAGGAGTTAATTCTTTTTCTTCCATCTCAAATTATTTTATCAAATGTAAAGTAGTTTATTTTATAAACCAAATAACGTAAAAACTTCCTCCCAAGAACCTTCAAGCTCAATACTTATACTCCGAAATTCAACCACCTAGCGAGTAACCTATTTAATATGAATCTTAATAATTACTGCGGACGCATTACTCAATTTTTCGGAAAGTGTTTCCATTTTAGATCTATGAACTTCTAAATCCGGTCTTGAAGCTACTCTCTCTTTTACTACTCCCAGTTCATAGTTAGCTTGCTCTATATCTTTTGCCGAAAATAAATTCTCTCCATCTAAAAGAAAGTAATCAATAGGGAGCTGTAGCACCGTTTTATCTTGAACCATGGAAGAATATATATGATACACAGAATCCTTTTTATTGGCCATGTAAATATATCTCTTCGTCTTATACGTAAAGCTAAAGGTTTCAACAGCATCACTGTTTAAGTAACTCCCAAGAAAATATGCCTTATCTGATCGCATGACATCGGTGCTTGTAATTCCCGGTTCATCGATTAAGTCCTTAATTTCCAGTCTAATATCTTGAAAATCAATAAAGCGATGACTTAAGAGTATACCGTTGTCTACTTTGTATATAGTGTCATTAAACGCCTCAATAAAATAGTCGTTTCCCATATTAGTATAAAACGGATTTTTCTGTGAAAATGTAAAACCCTGTAGATTTGGTTTAATAGGAGAGCCTTGATAGGTTATATCGTCATTTGTATAGTTGTAAATGCTAACATTAAAAGGTGAGTCGTCAAAAGGGCTATTCAACTGATAATTGAGGATATGCTCATCTTGGGTAAGGTAAGTTCGAAAGCCCATGTGATTTTTTCTGTACGTTTTAATGGGCTGAAAATCATCTAAGTCATAATATTCAACCTTAAGCAGATCATTAATAACAATGCTATTTTCATAAAATGAAAAATTGAATATCTCATTGTACTCGTTAGGGCCTGCCCCTAATGAAAACAGGGTTTTTTTAAACACCCAATCCTTGTTGAACTGATGTATTTTCTGAGTTATTAAATCTAGAACATAATAATTATTTCGGTACAATTGAATATCCGACACGGAACCCATCAGTTCGTTTTCAGGCAGGTATAAGGGTATAAAACTCACAGAGTCGAACACTTCCGATTCAGTGATCTTATCTAAAAAATACTCCTTTTCTATTTTTACAACATTGGACGTTATGTTTTCAATTTTTCCGATCTTTTTACCTGTGCAACTTGTTGATAGAGCTATTAAAATAATGAGTAGGCACCGTTGGTATATTGGCATGTTATTAAATTTGAGTAAGTAAAGGTTATTAAAAGGGGAAGAGCTAAGCCCTCTCCCCTCTTTGATTATTAATTGTTAATTCGCCTAAACCCTATGACATACAGATTCATCATCCTTATCACAAGTCTTCGCGCAATCCATTACACTAGCACAGCATTTTGCCATCCCATCTTCGAAAGTCGACCACCAAAGCTCGGTCCAAGACCATCCCGTTGACGAAATAACGCAATTAGTTTCAACCGCTGCTTTCCCCTCACCGTACTGCGAACTTTTGCAATCGTTATTATTACTAATATTTCTACTAAATACGCTTGGCAATCCAATGGAGAGCATGAATAGCACCATTACAATGACTCGATTAAATTTTCTTAATTTTTCCTTTCTCATAACATTACGTTTAAAAATTAGTGATACATTTTATTTCTTTAATACATCCTATTTATGAATACTAGCGAATATCATGATCATATTAAATTACTAAGCTGAAACAATAGCCAATACAACACCTTATAGTATAAATAAAAAGACATATACTAATGTAGTAGTAATATATTTAAAAACAAAAGTCAATGCAAAAACTGACTCTACAAGATTAAAATTGAATTGCTATTTTTGACTTTAGATAGCGAAGCATGATTAAAATTTTAATAGCAGATAGCGGCTTTACCAAAACTGATTGGCGACTCATTGGCGCAGACGGGAAGATTGAACAAGCCCGAACCATGGGCATTAACCCCTATTACCAAACCGAAGACGAAATTCTATTGGTAATTCAAGACCTGCACAGCCAATTGCCAGACAGAGTAGACGAAATCTATTTTTATGGAACGGGCTGTTCTTCGGGTACTAACCGTGACAAAATAGCCAGACTCTTGAATCGCTATTATCAAGAGGCAAAAATTGACGTGAACCATGATTTATTAGCCGCTGCCCGCTCCTTGTGTGGCGAAGAAAAAGGTATTGCTTGTATTATAGGTACTGGCACAAACTCATGCCTTTACGATGGCA
>CAXBPM010000232.1:0-5822 GCA_963977345.1 uncultured Roseivirga sp. | reverse complement strand
CTAACATTCGCGTTGTTAATATCAATCACGACCAAGTTGTTGTCCTGAAAACCAAGATTTTTGTCCTTGATATAGTTCATTTGCTGGGTCACCACAATGGTAGAGATGATCATGATAATGGAAAGGGCAAATTGTGCGATGACTAATACCTTACGCAAGGCAAATGGACTACTCGTGTTACGCTCCCCTTTCAGTACATCCACCGTTTTAAATCGGGTCATGAAAAAGGAAGGATACACCCCAGAAAGCAAGGCGATAACAGTGGTAAGCCCAAGGAGCATCGGTAAATACTCTCCCAAGGTGGCCCAGCTAAAGTCGAAATCCTTCTGCGTAAGCTGGTTGAAGAATGGCATGCTTAAATCGGTAAGGCCAATTGAAATGATAAGTGAGATTGTGGTAATCAACAGCGATTCCATTAAAAATTGAGTGACCAACTGTTTTTTAACGGCTCCTACTACCTTTCTAATTCCAATTTCCTTGGCCCTAAAAACTGCCCTAGAAGTAGCCAGATTCATATAATTGACCGAGGCGATGACCACCAGAAATACAGCAATGGAAATAAAAATAAGGATATAACTCTTGTCGCCACTGGTTTGCGCTATACTTTGCTCAATATTGGCTGATCCGAAATGGATATCAGACAACGATTGCAATTCAAAATCAACCATATCAGCAAAAGGCACTCCCATTTTCTCATTCGCTAGCGCTTCTGCTTTGCTTTGTACATCGGCAATGTTTGCTCCATCGGCCAACACCAAATAGGAAGTAGGACCTATTTCCTCCCAGCTACTCAACATTCGAGTCCACTGCGGATCAGAATAGTTCTGCGAAATAAGGACATCAAATTTAATGTGTGAATTGGCGGGAGTGTTCTTTGCAATCCCAGTTATTTTAAAGTCATCACCAAATGGCCAAGTGAGTATTTCGCCCAATACATCGGTTTTTCCAAAGTATCGAATGGCTTCATTTTCACTCAACACCACAGAATTGGGCTCAGCCAATGCGGTAGCTCTATCTCCATCTAAAAATTCAAAATCAAAGACTTCGAAAAATGAAGGGTCTGTAATGAAGTAATTCCGTTGTGCAAAACGAACCCCGTCAATAATGAAATTCACATGTCCACCCCGCATAAATAAGGTGGTGGCATTGGTTACCTCTGGCAATTCCTCCACCAAAGTAGAAGCGAAAATCGCAGCATTAGACGCAAATTTCCTTGGTGCTTCACCTGTTTTATCGACAACAATAATGCGTACAATATCATCCGACTTACTGTGGAACTGATCGAAGGAAGTTTCATCTTTTACATAGGTAAGCAAAAGCGTGGCTCCAGTAATACCAATGGCCAAGCCAAGAATATTAATAAAGGCGTAGCCCTTACTTCGAGCAAGGGTACGAAAGGCAATTTTAAAATAGTTTCTGAGCATAATGTGTTGTTTTTATTTTGAGTTATTCGCTTTTCAAGGCGTTTATTGGGTTGGCTTTAGCAGCTTTAATGGCCTGTAAACCAACGGTAAATAGTACAATCGCTAGAGAGATGACCAAAGCGACCACAAAAGGCATCACTCCAATATTGGTACTATAAGCAAAATTGGAGAGCCATTCTTTGCCTGCTCCAAGCACTAATGGAATTGAAATGACCGTAGCGATGGCCAATACCATTAAAAACTCTTTCAGAATGATGAAGTTGATATTGGTACCAGAAGCTCCCAACACTTTACGAATACCGATTTCTTTCAACTTTCGCTCAATCACGAAAGTGACCATTCCGAATAAGCCTAAAGCAGTGAGTACAATACTCACAATAGAAAAGAAGCTAATGGCCTTCAGCAATCTAGTTTCGCTGGCATAGAACCTCGCAAACTCATCATTGATAAAGCTGTAGGTAAATGGTTGATCTGGTTCAAATTCGGCCCATTTACTTTCTAAGAATGCGAGTGTCTCTGGAATATTTTCAGCTTTCATGTTCACCGATAGGTTCCATAAATTTCTGCTGGAAATTCTAAAAGCTACTGGACTGATTTTCTGATGAAGTTTTTGAAAGTGGAAATCCTTCACCACTCCTATAATCTTCATTCCCCTGTTATTCGGGTTGTAAAGAGTCACTTCGTCTTCCATCGGGTTATCTAAGCCGAGTTGGGCGATAAAAGCTTCGTTTACGATAAGCGCACTTGAGTCAGATGAAGATTGAATATCGAAATCTCTACCGTTCACAAGCTTCAAATCATAGGTTTTTAAGAAGTCGAAGTCTACTCCAAAGATGGTGGTTACTGCACTCAAGTCCGGATTGGTTTTGGACATCATCGGCCCGGAGTTATTTGTATAGCCGCTTCCCAATACATCCGTGCTGACCGATGAAGCCACAACGCCTGGGTAGGCATCGATTTCGCTCTTGAAGGACCTATAATTTCTACTTAAGTTCTTTGTCGAAACACTGAAAGTAATGACTTGATCTTTGTTAAAACCTAAATCCTTCTGATGTAGAAATTGGTTTTGTTTAAAGGCGATCACCGTAACAGCGATCAAAAAGAGTGAGATCACAAACTGAACAAACATTAGTGTTTTACGCGCCCTTCCTCCTTTTAAAGATTCACGAGCCGAAGCCTTAAGCGCCTGAGAAGGCTGGAAAGACGATAATACTAAAGCAGGGTAAAGTCCTGAGAACAGGGAAGTAAAGAGCACAATCCCCAGTAAAACAGGCAGCAAGCCTTCATTCATTAAAGCGGCCGTGGTGAATTCTTTGCCAGTCAGCTGATTGAAAGAAGATAAGCCTAAATCGATCAACAAAATGGAGAACACCGCAGAGATACCTGTGATCAGAATGGCTTCACCCAAGAACTGACGGATCAATTGACCTCTGTGTGCGCCCATTACTTTCCTCACTCCAACTTCCTTCGAGCGCCTCGCTCCTTTTGCAGTCTGTAAATTGATGTAGTTGATACAAGCCACCACCAAAATTATAATGGCAATAAATAAGAGTGTTTGAATGGCCGAAGCACTCCCCGAAGAGAAAGACATAAACTGTATGTCTCCTGATTTCAAATACATATCTGTTACAGGAAGAAACTCATAACTCATATCACCATCAAAGCCTGGTTCCTTGGCTAATTTTTCATTCTTTAGAGTTCGAATTTCATCAATACTGGCGCCTTCCGTGGTTTTTACATAGGTATAAAGTGAGTAGGCATAACCTTTGGCAGGCTGCGAGCCACTAGGAAAAGTCATTTCCCAAGGAATAATTGCTTGAAATTTGATGTGTGAGTTCTTTACATCAGCAGCAATACCCCTCACTACCAATGCTTTGTCAGACGAAACCCCAGCCATAGTTACTGTTTTTCCAATGGCATTGGAAGTACCAAATAAGGCAATAGCGGTGCTTTCTGTAATGACGATGGAAGAAGGATCACTCAGTACTTGTGCTGCGTTTCCTTCGATTAGAGGGAAGCCGAAAAACTCGAAGAAATTACTGCTGGCATACCAATAGTCGATGCTTAGTTTTTTGACTGAATTATCTTCTGGATAAAAATCACTGCTATTATTTCTGATAATTGCAGCTTCTTTAACTCCCGCATAATTGCTAGACAAATCTTTAAAGTCATCTTCTACTGAAAGCCCCACTTTTCTTGAATTCACACCCGTCTGAGTGCCATATAGAAAATAGGTATTCTCTTTTTCAGGAATAAAATCATCCATGGCGTACTCATACTGCACATAAAGCAGTAAAAGCAGACTGCATGAAATTCCTAAAGTAAGACCAATGAGGTTGGTGCCCGTTACCAGTTTGTTTTTCCAGAGGTTCCGGATAGCGAGTTTGAAGTAATTCTTAATCATATCTTGAGTATTTGACAATGCACTAATGGCCAATTTTGAACCAACATTGTATTTCGCTACATATCAACAAGTTACAAACGAAAGCTTTGATATAGCCCCTTTCGATTGTCCATCAGTAAAACAGGAGTGCCCAAAATTGGGCACTTTTCAATACATTCATATTACTAAAAGTAAATGAATCAGCATATTGTAAGCTTGGTATAAATTTGGTGCTTTAAGTAGTTATGAAAAACAAAGGTCGAATTCTAATTGTAGACGATGACAATTATGTAATGCTTTCCATCCGCATTTTATTGGAGCAGCATTATAACGATGTTCGGGGCATCAACAATCCGCTTCAAATTGAAACGGCATTGGCCGAAAACGAATATGACCTTGTTATTCTGGATATGAACTTCAAAACAGGCGAAAGCTCTGGAAATGACGGTTTATACTACCTCAATCAAATTAAGACCATTTCCCCAGAAACTTCTATTGTGCTCATTACGGCTTATGGCGAAATCAATCTGGCCGTGGAAGCTATAAAATTGGGCGCCTTCGATTTCATTACCAAGCCATGGCAAAATGAAAAACTACTGACCACCGTTTCGGCTGCTTTTCAACTGAACAAATCAAACCATAAGGTCAAGGAATTAAGTTCGAAGCAAACGGTGCTGAATGCTATGCTCGATGCTCCCTTCACTGAAATTATTGGTGAATCGGAAAAGATCAAGCAGGTTTTTCAACAAATTGAAAAGGTAGCCCATACGGATGCTAATATTCTGATTACAGGCGAAAACGGTACTGGTAAGGAATTGGTCGCTAGAGCGATTCATCGTGCTTCCAACCGCTCTAAATCCATATTTGTAAATGTTGATATGGGTGCCATCACGGAAACCCTTTTTGAAAGCGAACTCTTCGGGCATAAAAAAGGCGCCTTTACCGATGCTAAAACCGACCGCATTGGGAAGTTTGAAGCGGCCAATGAAGGCACTTTGTTTTTAGATGAAATCGGTAACCTGATCAAGCCACTTCAGGCCAAAATGTTACGCGTAATTCAAGACCGACAAATTGTGCCTGTTGGGTCTAATGACTCTAAAGGCATTGATGTTCGTTTGATTTGTGCTACCAACGCGAAATTACCCGAAATGGTCAACGAAGGCGAGTTCAGGCAGGATTTACTGTTTCGAATTAATACGATCGAAATCCACCTTCCTCCCCTGCGCGAACGCAAAGAAGACATTGCAGTGTTGGCCGAGCACTTCATCAATCTGTATAAAACCAAATATGGAAAGAAAGGGCTTTTCGTGCCAGAATACGTCATTGCCAAACTCGAGAAATATGATTGGCCCGGCAACATCAGGGAGCTTCAGCACAGCATTGAACGTGCAGTAATTATGAGTGACGGCAAACAACTCCATGTTCAGGATTTCAACCTAAGCAGCCAAAATACCAGTGATAATGCACAGGTGGAGAGCTATAACCTAGAAGATTTGGAAAAATGGGCAATAGAGACCTGTATCAAAAAGCACCAAGGAAATATTAGTAATGCGGCTGGAGAATTGGGGCTGAGCCGTGGCGCCTTGTACCGTAGAATGGAGAAGTATGAACTCTAAGCATTTCCAGTTTCAGATCATCGTAAGACTGCTCCTCATCACTGTGGGTTTGGGCTTTTTGCTGTTCTATATTTTTGAGGACCGCAATTACATCCGCTTGTTCTTTATTGTCATTTTCATCTTGTCGGCCCTGATTGAGCTTTTCTATTACATCAATCGGACGAACAGGGACACCAAGAACTTTCTTGAAGCCATTCTCCATAACGATTTCACATTAAAGTATTCTGCAGATCATAAAGGCAAGAGTTTTAGTAAGCTTTACGATAGTTTCAATCTAGTTAACCAAAAATTCATCGTGGCCTCTCAGCGTGAAGCCAACGAATATCAGTACCTGTCGGTGTTGGTGCAGCAGCTCGAAATTGGCGTGCTTTCTTATGACGATAAGGAAAGAATTCATTT
>CAXBPM010000231.1:0-5829 GCA_963977345.1 uncultured Roseivirga sp. | reverse complement strand
GAACCACTGAACTAGGTGCCCGATATAATTTAGGACTTACAGAAATAGCTAACTCTAACAACTCAAGATCGGTTATGGGAGATGCTAAAAATTCTGTCATCCAATTTTATATAGCGCTAGGAATGTAAGAAGCCAATTGTAAGATTTAAAATAACAAAAAATGCCCAGCAATATTGCTGGGCATTTTTTCGTCCAAATTCTTCAAGCCGCTGAATCAGGTATTTATCCCGTAGGCTTTCAGCTTATTATAAAGTGTTTTCCTATCCACCTTAAGTAGGTCGGCTGTTTTACTTTTGTTATTTTTTGTGCGTTTCAGTACTTCAATAATTGCTCGCTTTTCTGCAGCCTCTGCCACCGACTTTAAGTCGGTAGGCATTTCTCCATTGAAAGATACTTGTAATGATGAGTCTGCTTCAGATAAATCTGGGCTCACAATCTCTTGTGGTAAATGAATAGTCTCAATCAGATCTCCCTGACAGAGTAAAACCGCCCTTTTGATCACATTGCTCAATTCTCTCAAGTTTCCATGCCAAGGGTATTCACTCAATTTTTCCTTCGTTTCGTCCGTAAAACCTTTTACCTCTTTCTCCAGTTGCCTGTCGGCCATTAACAAGAAATGCTCGGCATAGACCATAATATCATCCGGCCTTTCTCTGAGTGGCGGAACTTCTATTCTAAACTCATTCAGTCTATGGTAAATATCCTCACGGAACTTACCCTTTTTGACCATTTCCTTCAAATTCTCGTTTGTCGCTACAACTAAGCGCACATCCACTTCTACCTCCTTAGTGGCTCCAATAGGCTTCACCTTTCTTTCTTGAAGCACCCGCAATAGCTTCACTTGATTTTCGTAAGTAAGGTTTCCAACTTCATCTAAGAAGAGCGTTCCTCCATTGGCCAATTCAAAGCAGCCTTTTTTATCGGCAATGGCTCCAGTAAAAGCTCCTTTCTGGTGACCAAAAAGTTCGGAACCAGCCAAGTCTTTGGGCAAAGCGCCACAATCAACAGCCTGAAATGGCTGATCAGCTCTTTTGCTCTTTTCATGAATTGCCGTGGCAACAAACTCTTTTCCAATACCTGTTTCACCCATAATAATCACCGACATGTCGGTAGGTGCAATCAGCTCAATGTGTTTGGCCAAAGTTTGTGCTGCATGGCTCACGCCTTCTACAAACTCATTTCTGACTTGTTTTTTCTTGATTCTTGTCCTTGGATGGTTCTCCTCCAACTTTTGATTCAGCGCGCTCTGAATGGTCAAGAGAATCTCATCTGGGTACAAGGGTTTAGTAACGTATTCGAAAGCCCCTCTTTTTAGGGCCTCTACCGCAACACGAACATCAGAGTACCCAGTGATGATAATGACTTGAATATTGGAGTCTATAATTTTAATCTTCTGAAGAATTTCGAGACCAGAATAATCTGGCAACTTGAAATCGCAAAGCACAAGATCTACTTGGTTATTCTTCAGCCAATCTTCCGCCTCCTTTCCGCTGTAAACAACAAAGGCTTCATATCCTTTTTTCGTAAGGTATTTTTGGAGGAGCAGGCATATGTCCTGATCATCGTCAATTATTAAAATTTTCTCCATTTTATCTTTTTACAGTATTTAGTATTGACTGTTTATTGAAAGGTTTGTGAATAAAATCATGGACACCAAATGCCTTGGCTCGACTTAATTCTTCGTGTCCGTCATGTGCACTAATGATAATGATCTTGGCATTTTTGGCTCGTTCCTGGATTAAAGGTACCAGGTCGAATCCCGTTCCATCGGGAAGGTTCAAATCCAAAAAATAGTAATCATACACCGCAGTTAAAAAGTTATCCCTTGCGGAAAGCATTCTATTAAAGTAAGTAGTTTCTAATCCTTCATTCTGTAAAAATTTCGACACCATGTGCCCTATAAATTCCTCATCATCTACAATCGCAACTCTCTTCTTTTCTTCCATGGTTCTTTTATGCTGTCTGAATATACCCCTTGTTGGGGAATAAAGTACACAGAATATTTATTAAAGTCTAGTTCTGCTCACTTTGTTCACAACGGCACGAAGTTTTCTCTATAAATGGATAAAATGGGCTTTTAAAGGCGTGTTTGGTCAAGAAGAAAATCGGGAACCAGCCAATCAGAGTCCAAATTAAGAAGTATCGAATATTGACGATACACCATTACTAACACAAAAATTATGGAACCATTACAATTGAATACATATGGCTGGAGAAAGAAAATTCCAGAAGAAATTAGAACACCTACACTTATTGCACTGTCACATTACCCAGAACTGAAGGGTATCAAAATCGAGTTTCGATTTGCTGAAAAGAAGAGTAAGTCGGTAATGAGCGCAAGGCCATCATTTCGCTCGGTTTTCAGTGTGTTAGAAGACCGTGCTTATGTAATCTATGTGAGGCGAAGGTTTGTTATTGAAGGCAAATTACTTCGCATAGAAGAATTACCTCAAAATATTTTAGTTGGTTGGATCGGACACGAGCTTGGTCATATTATGGACTATAAAGATCGTTCTGTGCTTTCATTATTGGGCTTTGGCCTTGGCTACCTCATTTTGGGTAAATACATTAGGGCTGCAGAAAGAAGAGCTGATGAGTTTGCTGTCCGACATGGTTTAAGGCCCCAAATACTAGAGACCAAGAATTTCATTCTCAACAACACGCACCTTCCTGAACGCTATAAGAATAAGATCAAGAGGTTATACCTATCGCCAGAAGAAATTATGGAAATTGTTAATACCGATGGGGAAGAAATTCCAAAGAAATTAGCCAACATTTGATTTTAGAAAATCTAAAAAAGCCTTCATTTCAGATTCCTTCATCATTTGTGGAATCTTAATTTGACCTCCTTTTTTCTTGGTTTGCTCTGCCCAGTCATAAAAGCTTTCGGAAGCTACCAATTTTGCTTTAACGCCTTTTAGGGCTTTACTTCTCGCCACTCCGTAATTCTTATTGGCAGCTTTTAAAGCTTCATCCAATTTCTCAGCCAAGGCCTCTTCATTTAGACGAGAGGCTTTATCCGTTCCAATTACCCATTGGTGGTAAAATTCACCATCGTATTTAACAGCCGCCACAGTAAATTCGGAAATTGATACATCAAATTCCTCTTCAAGCTTTTGAATGGCATCGGTCATTTTGTTCACTGAAAGCTGTGAACCAACCACATTCAGAAAAAACTTGGTTCGGCCAGTAATCTTAATTTCTGCCTTTTCTTTATTGGTGAACTTAATGGTGTCACCTATGCTATATCGCCAAGCACCACTCACTGTAGAAATCAGCATCGCATATTCATTGCCTTCTTCTACCTGAGCCAAACTGAGGGCAGGAGCATCATCTACTGGAGCTCCGTTTTCATCAAAGTATTCTGGCTGAAAAGGAATGAACTCAAAGTAAATTCCAATGTCATAAGCCAACTGCATCGACATATCTTCATTGGGACTCACCTGTAGTGCAATAAACCCTTCTGAAGCCAAATAAGTATCCAAATAAAGTAAAGGGTGATCTAGCAGCTTTTCGAAACTCTCCTTGTGTGGCTCAAAAGGGACACCGCCAGTGGTAAATACGGACAACGATGGCCAAATTTCATGGATGTTTTTAAGGTTATTATATTCAATCACCTTCTTCAACATTAGTTCAATCCAAGAAGGTATTCCTGAAAGGGCCCCAATATCCCAGTTGGGTGCTTGTTCAGCAATGCGCTGTACACGTTCATCCCAGTCTTGAATTTTAGAAATTTCCTCGCCCGGTTTATAGTATCCCTTAAACCAAAAAGGAATATTACTGGCACTAATTCCACTAATCTCCCCTTCTAAATGCCCATCTCTTTCTTCCAGTTCTGTACTACTCCCCAGCATGAGTATTCCTTTCTGGAAAAACTCATCCGGGAGGTCATAATCAGAAAGGCTCATCACCTGCTTAACCCCTGTGCTTCGAATTGCCTCAATCATCTCATTGGTTACAGGAATCCGCTTGCTCTCTGAGCCAGTAGTACCTGAGCTAAGCGCAAAATATTCAGGGCTACCAGGCCAAGTAACATCGGGAATTCCCTCCACAGTCTTATGCCACCATTCCCCAAACATTCGATCGTAGTCAAAGCAAGGGATGGATACTCTAAATGATTTTGAAAGGTCTTCTGATTTGAGTATTTCGATGAATTGATACCGCTTCCCGAAATCGGTGTTTTTTGCCGTTTCTAGCAGGTTTTTTAGCACTTCAGTCTGTGCTTCAACTGGGTTTTTATCCTCTTCAAAAAAGTCGTTGGCGACATCAATTGATTTCTTTATGAGCTTTCCTAACAATGGCATACGGGTAAGTTTAAACGATTAATAAACTCATCATTGCAAGAGTTTTGCCATTGTGAAAACAGTCAGGTTATAAAAAAAAGAAGCCACCCGTATGGTGGCTTCGTAGATTGACTACACCTCAACCAAATAGTCGTCTACCGAAATTTTCAATTCTTTCTTTAGTGGTCTACCAATAGCAAAAAAGTCTCTCTTTACTGCATAAGACCTATAGCATTAAAGCTAGCTCCTTAAAGTTCTTTAGTAAATAGACCTTAAGGTCTATTTCAGGTAATCATTAGAAAATAAAAAACTGCCCAACAGGGAAATCTAATAGATTTCCCTGTTTTGAAGCAGCACAAACAAGAACACCCACATCCTAAATTTGAGTAGAATTAGTCATCGACTAATCTTTTCAAAAGTATATCCTTTATTAACCCCAGTAAATAGACCTCATGGTCTAAATTTTTATTCGTTTAAAACAACCAATACTTTCAGAAATAGCCAAGAAGCCATCTTTATATCCTGTCAAACCGCAATTGAGTCTTATTTGAAAGAACCCAGCTTAAAAGTGAATGCGTGGTTCGTTCAAGTTTAAGCTTCACACAGATGTTGTGGCGGTGATTCTTAACTGTACTTTGACTCAAATCGAGCATCGAAGCAATTTTCTTTGAAGTATGCCCCATCGCAATTTCACGTAAGACAACTTTCTCCATTGAAGTAAATTCTGGGAGTTCCTTTTTAGTCTCCTTCTCCTCGGGTTTATAATTATTGAATACCGATTGCAACGTAGCCTCTAGGGAAAAGAGCTCGTAGGGTTTTACCAAAAAAGCGAATGGGTTTGTCGCTTTCACTCTCGCTATGGATTCTCGGTCGATAGATCCAGAAAGATAAATGAAAGGCACTTTCGAGTTTTTACGAATGTACTGGGCAACGTCAATCCCAGTTTGTTCACCTTTCAGATTAATATCTAGGGTAACCAGGTCTGGGCTGTGAGTATCGAAGTGCGAAATTGCTTCATTATAAGAGCTGGCCACGGCACAAATATTATAACCGCAAGACTCCAGTGAATCGCAAAGGCTTTCTGCAATATCCTTATTGTCTTCAACAACCAGTATGCTTTTGTTAGTTTGAGTCATCTCTTCTTGGTCAATACTAATTGATTACCAAAGTATTATACCCTAAAAGTAGCCTTACATTCAAAAGCAGTAAATAGACCTAAAGGTCTATTTTGATCAATTCAATGCTGCGCCAACGGCTTCGATTAACTCTTGTGTATGGAATGGCTTGACTAAATAAGCAGAAGGTTGGGTTAGTTCGGCCTCTTGTCGCATTACACTGCTCCCAATAACAGTAACGTAGATTATGGGGGTGGAAAAACTAGATCGGATCCATTTTGCAAACTCAATACCGGTCTTCTTTCCTTGAAGACGTATATCAATAATAACCAAGTCAGGAGCATGTGCATTATATGCATTAATGGCACTATTAAAATCGAAAACGGGATCAAGCGGAAAACAGCCCATCCCAGCTACAGTCATCGCAATAT
>CAXBPM010000230.1:0-5854 GCA_963977345.1 uncultured Roseivirga sp. | reverse complement strand
TTTATATGATTCACTATACCGACCCTTTTAACCCTGAAATAAGCAAACAAATTAAGGGCAGGGTGGTGATGTATAAGTAGATGGGCTATAAATCACTATTTAACTTAAACAGAATTAATACAGGGTTTTGCTCATTTTCTAACTCCATTAATGGCCCAACCAGCTCAGGATAATTCACATCAAATTGCTTCCACTCTTCGGGGTATAATTTTTTCAATGCACCGAAAGCTTGTGAGGATAAACTTGCAACATAGCTTCCGTCTGATAACACTGTTTTTGGTGCGTTTATCATTTTGAAGAGTAAGTCTTCCGACACGTCTTTCTCATTAAAGGCATGACCGTTCTTCCTATTATAAATCAAATTTCGATTTCTTCTTTCATGCTTCACTCCCTGAAAAAGAAAGTTTTCATCGTAAAACAAGGCTGTGTTTAGCCAAGATATATCTATCGAGCCCAGTCTATTAAAATTAAATCCATGCGGCCATTCTTGACCATCAAAATCGAACTTGATACTTTGATCGATTTCACCGGTTTCGATATTCAGCAGATGTAAAGTATCAGAAAAAGCATGAGCATAAAACCCTGAACTCTCTTTCCCAACAAAAAGCCCAGAAAAGCCTACAGCGGATTGGATTGATTTTGGGTATGGAAAGTATTTATTCAAAACCTTACCTTTCATATCTGTAATCAAAACATTGTTATAACCTGAAACATCGCTGGGGTTATAGTTGATGTAAAAAGCGAATTTACCATTGCCTAGCATGTTAAATCGGCTTGAATAGAAATCTAGTTTTATTCTTTCCAAGTGCTCACCCGATGTAGCATAAACTTGAATGGCCATTTGGTTAGGACAATACATATAAAGCTTCTTTGAATCCTCATCGATATCAAAATCAACTATCCCTCTATACTCTCCAGGCCCATCTCCTTCTGTTCCTATTTGATATTTAAAATTGCCTTGTGAATCAAACACGAATAGCTTCTGCATCTTCCCATCCAGTACAAAATACTGATCATCAAAAAATTTAACTCGATTAGCGGCCGCCATAAGTAGGTCCTCATTCGTCTCAAGCGAAACAATTTCTATGCTCTTAAAGAGCTGCTGACTGGCTACTGGCTCCTTCAAGTTTGGTTTGCCGCCATTAATAAGAACAAATCGTTCGTTTTTAATTTCAGGCTTTGAGCAGCCAAAAATGGTCAATGTGATTAGGAAGAGCCCCCAAGCTTTATAAGTCATAGTTCTATGTTTAATTTATCAAAATGATGGCCCCTTTTAGTTAAACCCAAATACATCAAATACCAACTGATCTTCATCAGGCTGATAATCAATTTGCTTTGAAAGGTGCAAACCTTCTTTACTTACAAAAGCTGTTTCGTACTCATACATTCCTTCAGGCAAGTCCAGCTCATCCATCTTTTCAAAATTTGAGTCCGAGACGATGATAGAAAGCTTAAAGCCTCTTCTCCCTTTCTCATATTGTTGAGCCGTTCTTTCATGGAGAGAAATTCGATAATAGACATCCTTGTAAGGGTCATAAATGAAGTTCATATAAAAACCTTGCATATTGGTAAGGGAGGAAAGTTCATTAAAACTATAGCCATACAAAGTAGGCGTGTCTCTGCGCTTAGGGAGCGGCTTCATCTCTCCCATGTATTCAGATTTTACCGACTTACTTTCTTGAATGCTATCCAAATCGCTGACCGAGACAATGTCTATTTCTGGATTTTTAGTGTAACTCAAACTGAACTCTTGAGTGTTAGGGTTAAATGCCAAAGAAGAGGAAAAAGGAGTATAAACTCCCCAGAAATTATTCAACATTAAAGGTTGCGGAAGCGAATGATACTCCCTTTCTCCTGTCTTTAAATTCAACTCAATCATATAGATCAGTCGCTGATCATCAAAAGGATTTGCTCCTGCATTCTGGACAGAAATAAAAAGTCGATCACCATTTTTGAAAGCTTGGGAAAGGGGTGACACCATCATGTGAAACCCTTGTTTTGACTGTTCTTCACTATCTTCCCCTATTCCAACATCATAGGAGCGTAATTTCTCACCTTTAGCATTCATTAAGTGTACTCTACTTTGCCAATGATTAAAAAAGAAAATGGAATCTGAGTTTTGCATAAAGTGCCCCATGTTCGTAATTGTCCCAATTCCGTCTGGTCCATCTATTTCAAAGCTAATTTGCTTATCTATTTGACCAGTTGCATAATCAAATACATTGACGCTGGCATTTAAATGGTTAAAGATGGAAAGCTTGGTAGTTCCATCTTGTTCAAAAGTCAAAATAGATTGGTTAAAAAGCGCCAGTGTACTGTCTAGAAAAAAGACCTTCTCCCCTACTTTTTCAAGCTTAAACTCACGAAGATCAACTTCACCTCCGTTTACTTTTTCCTTAGGAGAGGAACAACTCCAAAAAATTAGAAACAGCACGATTAAAAAATACTTCTTATCTGAATTCATGATTTGAAAAAACATTCGACTAATATTTAGGAGTGGTAATTCTGTTTTAGCGCTTAAACTTAAACGACATGATCATCGGGTTTTCAGAGGCCAAGGCCTTTTCAATGGATTGACTACCCTTTATGGTCTTCTCAAATTCAGGATTTTTGGAAAGAATGTATCTGAGATCATCAGCATCAATGGCCGCATAAACGCGTTCGTTCTCAACCAAGATTGGAAGAATGGAGTCTTGTAAACCCTCGCCTATTTGAAGATCTAGATACTGAGCCTTCCCTGAGTTTCTATCTATCACCACGCCCATTGTTCGGTAAGTAGGCAACATTGTCATTTTACCAAAAATCCAATTGTCAGATTCTATATTCGTAAAATAGATCAATGCCTCGGCCTTCCCTTTCAGGTTAGATTGAAATTCATAGAACTCGTTATCAGTCTCTAATCCGTTGGCAAAATGCCAATACTTACCAAATTCAAATCGATAAGCTGGACTTGCTTTATGTTCAGGGGAGATACTATATACAGTATCGCTAAAGCCAGGTCTGTAATGTATGTCTCGGCCGACTTTACTAAAAACAACTGTATTTCCCAGTAGCAAAGATTTTGGTTTTTTAAATGGCACTAAGCCTATTTCTAAATCAAAATTCGCATTGGTTGCAATCACATTCGCACGAACAGTGTCATCTACCAATGTGTAATTAGCATTGAATAAATATCCATCTCCTTGTACAGTAAAATGAGCTGCCGCAAAGCCCAATCGCATTGCTGAGTCATAGCCCCAGTCTTTCGTCCACTTAGTAATTCGTTGACGCTTGCCGTCAAGCAACAAAACTTGATCATCCATAACCATTAAATCAGTAATGGATGAATATTCCCTCGGCCCCATTCCTCGCTCCGATAAGTGAGAAATATACTTCCCATCTTGATCAAAGCGTATGGCTTTTCCATGACCACCCGTCACAATGATCAATTCATCCCCATCGGGAATAATTTTATCCACATACCCAAACATCGAGTTTTCACTTTCTTCCAAAACCGTAATTTCTACATCCGAAAGAATATCAAAAAAAGAGGTGAGTTCGGCATCCAAGTCTATTTCATAAACTTTTAAGCCGGTGTTTGATTCTTCCTTCCCCCCAACACAGGAGGAAAAAATAACTGCCAAGAAAAGCAATTTGGCGTATTTAAAATTCATCTTATTAATAACGTTGACTATATACCATCCTAATAATACATTATAAATACACATTTAAAAAATAGACGCCTCACATATTCTTGTTTTGTTCGGCTAAGGATTAGAAAGACAATATGGTCAGCAGAATCACTTTCCGCACTTGGTATTTCTGCCACCCTGTCACCTCTTCCTGCTTGGTATGGCCTTTGTCTTATGGCACTTGGATTAAAAAAACTGACAATAAGCCATGCAAGAAAAAGGTACAATCTCGATTCACACCGAGAATATTTTCCCAATCATCAAGAAGTTTCTCTATTCAGATCATGAGATCTTTTTAAGAGAATTGGTATCGAACGCAGTTGATGCCAGTCAGAAAATGAAACGCCTTGCCATACTCGGAGAGTACAAAGGTGACCTCGGAGAGGTAAGGGTAGAAGTAAGCGTAAACAAAAAGAAAAAGACGATTACCATCAGCGACCGAGGAATCGGGATGACGGCTGAGGAGATCAAAAAATACATCAACCAAATCGCATTCTCTGGTGCCACAGAGTTTGTAGAGAAGTTTAAAGATGCGGGCGATGCCAAAGAAATCATCGGTAAATTCGGTTTAGGTTTCTACTCCGCCTTTATGGTAGCCGATAACGTAGAAATTGACACCCTTTCTTATCAGGAAGGTGCAGAACCTGCCAAATGGATCTGTGACGGTTCTACAGAATTCGAAATTACCGAAGGAACAAGAAAAGAAAGAGGTACAACCATCACGCTTCACGTGAACAAAGATTCTGTTGAGTTTTTGGAAGAATCTCGTATTCAAAATGTGCTTACCAAGTATGCCAAGTTCCTTCCTATCGAAGTAAAATTTGGAGAGAAAGACAAGCAGGTTGAAGACGGTGAAGACAAAGAGGGCAAGAAGAAGTATAAGACTATTAAGGAAGACAACATCATTAACAACACTACGCCACTTTGGACAAAATCACCAAATGATTTAACAGACGAGGATTACCTAAACTTCTACAAAGAGCTTTATCCGTTCTCAGAAGAGCCATTGTTCTGGATTCACTTGAATGTGGATTATCCATTCGAGCTTACAGGTATTCTTTACTTCCCTAAGTTGAAAAAAGACTTCGAAGTACAGAAAAACAAAATCCAGCTTTACTCTCGTCAAGTATTTATTACTGACGAAACTAAGGATGTGGTTCCTGAATTCTTGATGTTACTTCACGGTGTAATTGACTCACCAGACATTCCATTGAACGTTTCGCGTAGTTACTTACAGTCGGACGGAAATGTGAAGAAAATCAATACTTACATTTCTAAGAAAGTTGCTGACAAACTGAGCGAGCTTTTCAAAAAAGAGCGTGAGTCGTATGAAAGCAAATGGGAAGACATCGGTCTTTTTGTGAAGTACGGAATGATCTCTGACGAGAAATTCTACGACAAAGCAAAAGACTTTGTGTTGGTGAAAAACACAGCAGGCAAGTACTTTACAATGAAAGAGTACGAAGCGCACATTGAAGCCAATCAAGTAGACAAAGACAACAACAAGGTTTGGCTTTACGCTACTAACATTGCGAAACAAGATTCATTCATTAGTGATGCAGTTGACAAAGGTTATGACGTGATTGTATTGGATACTCCAATCGACAGCCACTTCATTAACCACATGGAAACTAAGTTGGAGAACACGCAAATCAAACGTGTGGATGCCGACAACATCGACAAGCTGGTAGACAAAGATGAAAAGCGCGAGTTGGTCATTAATGACGAGCAGAAAGAAGCGGTGAAAGGCGTTTTCGACAAAGCGATCAACAACAAAACTTACACAGTAGCAATTGAGCCTTTGGCACCATCAGACGCTCCTGTTTCTGTGACTATGCCTGAGTTTATGCGAAGAATGAAAGACATGCAAGCAACTGGCGGTGGCGGTTTCAACATGTTCGGTTCAATGCCAGACAACTATAATGTAACCGTAAACGGCAACCATAAATTGGTGGACAAAATCATCAAGGCTGGCGAAGAAGGCGACAAAGAAGGTTTGGCAAAACAAGCATTTGATTTGGCCCTACTTTCTCAAGGTTTGTTAGAAGGCAAAGCCCTTACCGATTTCATCAAAAGAAGTACTGCCATTTTAGGTGAGTAATTCTCTACAACTTATTAAAAACAGAAGCCTCAATTCAGCAATGGATTGGGGCTTTTTTGTGGCCATAGATATGGATACTGAG
>CAXBPM010000229.1:0-5869 GCA_963977345.1 uncultured Roseivirga sp. | reverse complement strand
GGGTCTCCTTGGAATAACGGAACCAATGTATCCACAATAAGTACTGCCTTAACTACCAATACTGAATATATTGTTACACTGGAATTTAGCGGAAACACATCTTCATCGGGTACTGTTAAGGGCTACCTCAATGGTCAAAGTTTTGGAACCCTGAATAGTGTTGGACTGCTCTATAGCGATACTGATGGAATTGAATTCGGTGCTTCAGACGGTGCCTCAAGGTATGATGATGGAAGTAACAGTAGCGCTAACTCTTATTATGGTGAAATATCAGAGCTCATTTATTGTAATGAGCCAGGCTCTTTTCTCCTAACCCAGCGCAATAGAATTGAGAGTTATTTGGCCATAAAGTATGGTATTACACTCAACCAGTCTACCCCAATCAATTATGTCAACTCACAAGGGGCCATAACCTTCAATACCACTAACAGTGCCGCAATTGGTGGTTATTTAGAGTACAATAAGGACATAGCAGGAATAGCAAGAGACGATAGTTCAGAATTTGAGCAGGTAAAATCAAAGAGTGAAAACACAGGCTCTGTAGTTACTATGGATCACGGTGGATCATTTCCTGACAACAACTCATGGTTGATCTGGGGGAATGATAGTGGAGATAAAGATGATGATGAAACCACGGATATTCCACCTTTAATTACAAAAAGAGTGGAACGTGTTTGGAGAGTGGGCGAAACGGGGGAGACAGGAAATAACAGTGTGTCTTTTGATATCTCAGGTTTTACGTTTAGTGGGGGTACACCTAGCGAATCAGACTATAGTTTGCTGATTGCAGGTAACTCATCGGGAGGTGTATTCACATCTTCTCAGATTATAACGGGTGGTACCTTAAGTGGCAGTACAATCACTTTTTCGGGAGTCGACTTTGAAAATGGGGAGTATTTTACATTGGGTACAGGATTTATTAGCTGCGGACCAGGGAATGTAACTACGAATTTGACCTTATGGCTCAGGGCCGATAACGGGCCAAACTCAACGGTTAACGGTGCAGACGTTACTTCTTGGGGTGATTTCTCTGGAGGAAATGATGCCACGGGAGGTTCAAATTATCCTAACTATGTAGCTAACTCCATAAACTTTAACCCTGCCTTAAATTTTGATGAAGGTAATTCCGAGAGGCTAGGTGGCACCGCTGGGTTTAACTCAATCGCATATTATTTTGTTTTCAACCCCGATGTGCAAAAATTCTCTCCAACCACAGCTGATGTTATAGTTGGATTTGAAGCAGAATCACCAGCCTCAGCAAACCTTGGGGGTTTTGGAATAGGAAATATGTCAGGCAGTACATCCAACGAACTATTTACCCATTTAATGGGAACCGGAACAACATGGAGATCCATGGTAAAAGTTGCTTCATATGGGTCAACCTCTGTTGATCCTGGGATCAATTTTCTTATGGGGGTAAGAGACAATGCTGGGGCTACAGGAACAGATATTTATATTAACGGAGCTGAATTGGACGACTTTACTCAAGGTTCATTTCTAACGTCATCTAACGTATATTATAATCTCGGTAATTTTGCAACAAATAGCTTGGGGGCAAATGCTTTTTACGATGGACAAATCGCAGAACTTATCTCCTACTCTGTGCGCCCTGATGACACCAACGAGCACATTAGAATTCAGAGCTATTTGGCCATTAAATACGGTATAACCTTAGACCAAGGTACGGCACAGAATTATTTAAATTCTTCTAGTTCAGTGATTTGGAATGCTACAGACAACTCATCTTATAAAAACGACATAGCGGGTATTGGCCGAGATGACGACTCTTGTTTTGAACAGAAGCAATCTAAAAGTGTGAATGATGGAGCCATAGTCACCATTGGTTTAGGCGGAATTGCCGCAGATAATAAATCGAACCTTAATAGTTTCACAGCAGATGAATCATTTATGGTTTGGGGTAATGATACGGCAGATAAAGAACAGTCAAATGCTGTAAACGCTGCAAATGACGGAGGTTCTCCAGATGTTCCTACAGGAGTTACTGAACGAATGAGAAGAGTTTGGAGAGTGGATGAAACCGGGACAGTGGGCAACACAACAGTATCTTTTGATTTAACTGGTTTGGGTTATTCTGCTATTGCAGCGGACTTTAAATTGATCAGGTCTGGTAGCTCAACAATGGCTTCGGGCACTACAGTGGGTGGAGGTACTTTCAACGGAAATGTATTGACTTTTGAGAATGTTGATTTTGCAGACGGGGATTACTTTACATTGGGTACAGCCATAGATCTTTGTGGTCCTGGTGGAGTAACTACTGGTTTGGTCATGTGGCTGAAAGCGAATAATGGACCAGATGCAATAACCAATGATGCTATTGTCAATACATGGACGGATAAGAGTACAGCTAGCAATGATGGAACATTAGAAGCACTTGGAGTATCCCCGGTAAAGCCAAAGCTTAGAACATCAACTTTTAATTTCAACCCAATTGTTCGTTTTTCTGACCCTGGTACTTCTGACCTTGCATACATATCAACTAACAACGGTAATGTTGTGAGTGACGACATGACCTTAGCTACAGTTTTTTCCACTACACAAACTGGGGGAAGCACAACAGATTTTGAAAATTCCCCAGTTCTGATTAGCTCTGGTAAGACGGCTAATACTGCTGATTATGGCTTAGGCTTAGGTAATGGATTTGTTCACTTTAATGCGAGTAATAGCTCTGGACGTGATGCCAACAGCACAAGTACTTACAATAATGGCACGCCTCATATTGCCATGGGAACACGTGTGAAGGCTGCTTCTGGGGCTGTGCAGCTGTATGTAGATGCGGCCAATGTAGGCTCTGGAACTTCAGACAATGTTTCGTTAAATGGGGGTACAGCTATGGGAGTAGGTAATAATGATGATTATACCGTAAACTCACAGTTTCAGGGTGATATAGCTGAGGCAATAACTTATTCTAGAGTCTTGACAGCTAATGAACGTATTCGAGTAGACTCATACCTTGCTTTGAAGTATGGTATCACTAGAGCTGGTGGTACGGGTGAAAAAGACTATTTAGCTTCTGATGGTGGAGTAACATGGGATTGGACAGAACAACCAACTTATAACTACAATATCTCTGGTTTAGCAAGAGATGATGACTCTTGTTTCCTTCAAGAAACATCTAAGAGCTCAAACACAGGTACTATTGTGAAAATGGCGACAGTTAGTCCAATAGGTGTTGATGATTCGTTCTCGGTGTGGGGAAGTGAAAACAAGCCATTGACCGGCACTAAAGATGATGGGAATATTGAGTTTAACACTTCCCAAGTAAAGAGCAGATTGTTTAGAGAGTGGTACCTTCAGGAAACAGGAACAGTTGGGCAAGTGGATTTGACTTTTAATCTATTCTCGCTTGATGGACCTTCTGGCGTGGGAACAAACAACCTTAACCTAGTAAGACTAATGCTAGATGCAGACGGAGACTTTACTTCTGGAGTAACTCTACAAGCACCAACCTCTATTGATGCGGTAAAGAAAACCGTAACCTTTAGGGTTGACTTGACCGATACCCAATTCTTCACTTTAGGCTCAACTGAAAAATATGCTTTACCGATTACCTTAATTTCATTTGATGCTAAGAATATTAATAACAAATCGGTTCAATTAAAATGGACAACAGCAAGTGAGGTAGGGAACGCTTATTATACAGTGGAGAGAAGTGCCAATGGAAAAGATTTCACTGCAATAGGAGTGCTTAATGGCGCGGGAAATAGTGACGAAATATTGAACTATACATATAGCGACTCTGAACCATTAACTGGAACTTCTTATTACCGCTTAAAGCAAACAGACTTTAATGGCGAATTTGATTACTCAGAAGTGAAAAGGGTGTTGCTTACCAAGGCTCAATTGGAAATCAATAATGAATTCAGTGTCTTCCCTAATCCAGTTGTTTTAGGCGAGAAATTCAAACTTGCTTATAAGGTAGCCGAAGATCAGGATATTGAGCTGCAAGTAGTAACATCAAGTGGTGTGGTAGTCAGTACTTCCAACTTTGAAATTAAGGCTACCTCTGATTATTTGGAGCTTGAGTCTAAAGGATTACCAAAAGGCTTAAACTTGATCAGAATCATTGACCGCGATAGAAAAGTTGTCACAATCAAAATATTGGTACGCTAGCGAAAATTTATTCCTCAGAGTAAAAATCAATAATATTTTGGGAGATAGACCTGTAGATCTCTGCAATCTCAGGATTGCTCGATAGGGTTTGGAAGTGGTTATCTAAGGTTTCGAAATCGCCTCTTTTGGCTGGGCCAGTTTGAGCATTATTAGGGCCTATTTCAAGCGATTTATTGAGTGTTTCAATGATTAAGGGTTCAAGTAAACCAAAATCTAGATTTCTGTTTTCCAGAATACCTTTTGAAATCGTAAACAGATGATTTGTGAAGTTACAGGCAAAAACAGCCGCCAAGTGAATCGTTCTTCTATCTCGGCTATCCATTAACTGTACTTTGTTGCTAATGCTTTTGGCCAAACTGTTCAAGGCATTTTCAGTTATTTTATTTTCTGCCTCAATCCCGATTGGAATTTCTGCGAAGTCCACGGCCTTGCCTTTGCTAAAGGTTTGCAGTGGATAAAATACCCCTTGGTTTTCAGTTGGTGCATAACCCAATACACTCATTGCTACGGATCCTGAGGTATGTGCTAAAATGGCATTTTCAGGTAGTGTAATTTCAGGGGCGATTTCAGCAATAGCATCATCCGAAACGGCCAAAATAAATATCTGAGCACTGCTGTTATCAAAATTGAGCTTATTAGTGGGTTGAGCATTAAAGAAGTCCAATGCAAAGTGTTTGGCTTTGCTGATATCTCTATTATAGATATCAGTAATTACATGTCCAGCATTTTCAAACGCTCTGGCCAAGTGCCATGCAACATTTCCTGTGCCTATAATGCCAATTTGATAACTCATGGTTCGAAGTTAGAAAAACGAATGGTATGGTTGATATTGAAAGTGCTGTTCTTGTCTGTAATATGTTTACTTAGGTGTCTCAGCAATTTTAAGCATGGCTTCTACCAAACGATCTAAATCATACTTTGTAGTGTACACATGTGGGGTGATTCTAGGGCCGTTTACCTTTTCCCATTGCACAGGGCTAGTATGTATTTTGTATTCGTTAAAAAGCCTGTTGTGTACTTCTCCTGCTGTCATTCCGGCCACTCCAAAGTTACAGAGGGCTCTACTAAATTCTGGTTTTAGCGAAGTGTATGGAATGATGTTTTTATGCTGAATCACCTCCTTGGCCCAATATTGCTTCAAGTATTCTAACCTGGCTCCTTTTCGTTCTTGACCAATTGCATTATGAAAGTTGAGCGCCCCACCAATGGCTTGTTCTGTAGCAAATGATCGGGTACCAATATTTTCGAACTTTCGAATGTTGGTTTCTTGGTCTTCGGGCGAAGCCAAAAGTGGCCAAATGTCTTTTATCTTTTCCTTTCTAATGTATAGCATTCCTGTTCCGAAGGGCGCACAAAGCCATTTATGAAGGCTGGTTCCAAAATAATCGCAGCCCAGATCTGAAATTTTAAAATCTAAATGAGCGAAAGTGTGAGCTCCGTCTACCACAGAGTCAATTCCTCTTTTTCGGGCTTCGGCACAAAGCTTCTTAGCGGGCATAATTTGGCCAGTCCAGTTGATCATATGGGTGATATGAAAAACACGTGTTCGTGGCGTTACCGCATCGGTAAACTGCTTTACAATGACATCATCGTTTTCATTGGGTAAATCTAAATCCAGCCAAACCAATTTTATTCCATCGCGTTTTTCGCGCTGCCTCCAAGCATTCATCATGTTTGGGTAATCATATTTGGTCAGAATTACTTCGTCTCCCTTTTTCAAGTTCATTCCAAATATTAC
>CAXBPM010000228.1:0-5884 GCA_963977345.1 uncultured Roseivirga sp. | reverse complement strand
AAACCTTGCAAATAAGACTGCATGGACCACAGCCAGTTATCGAAAACGAAATTGCTTCTTTTGAAATATTTTGTGGCGCCCACGGTTGAGGCAATGATGTGTTTCCGCTCATCCACAACACCATCTACCCTAAGCCCAAGCTCTTGTGCAGTTGCTTTTTTGAACTGCCAAAAACCAACTGCATTTGAAGTGGACACTGCATCGGAAACGAACTGCCCTTCTTGTATGGCTAAATATTTAAAGTCGTCAGGAATTCCTTCTTTTTTCAATACCTCCTCCACCATACCCATATAGAGATTGGAACGATCTACCAATAATTGAAAGTGGTACTGGCTTCGCGTAAGCAAATCGAGGGTTTCCTCAATCTCCTTTTTTGCGCTGCTGGTGATTTTGAGTTTGACTCCTGCAAACTCCATTTCAGAGGGGACAACCATTGGGGCTTGCGCGAATATGCTCAACGAAGCCATCAAAAAGATGATGATTGACGCTATGTATTTTATCACTTTTATTTTTTCCTTAAAACCATTAACCCATCTCTGATCGGCAAAAGTACATTTTCAACGCGATCATCTTCATGGGTCAAACGGTTAAAATCTAAGATTGCTTGCGTATCCTTGTCGATTTTCTTTTCCGTTTGAACGACTTTCCCACTCCAAAGCACATTATCGGCAATTATGAAGCCTCCAGAGCGAACTTTCTCAAACACTAATTTAAAGTAATTGTAGTAATTAGCTTTATCGGCATCAATAAAAACTAGGTCGAACGGCCCTTCTATTTCAGGAATTAGCTCAATGGCATTTCCTAGCCTAAAATCTATGGCATTCGCATATCCAGCTTTTTCGAAATAGCCGCGCACCATTTCTTCCAATTCCTCATTCTTATCGAGTGTAATTAGCTTCCCTCCTTCTGCTAAACCTTCCGCCATACAAAGGGCAGAATAACCAGTATAGGTGCCAATTTCTAAAATTCTAGATGGCTTAATCATATGACTGATCATCGATAAAGCCCTGCCTTGTAAATGCCCTGAAAGCATACGCGGCATCATCACTTTGGCGTGGGTTTCGCGGTTCAAGTCCAACAAAAGCTCCGATTCTGCATCGGTGTGGGCTTCAACATAACGCTGAATATCTTCGGGAATAAACTCCATTAGTTCTCTGGTAAAAAGGTTAAATGGCTCAATTGATTTTCATTCAGTTGCTCGTTGGCGACTTCAATAAGGTCGGATGAAGATACCGCTCTGATTCTTTCGAAGATGGACTCTAGGCTGTCAATTCTGTTTTTATCCAGAATGCTCTTGCCCATCATTAACATTAAGCCTGTATTGTTTTCTTCGCCCATGGCCAACTGCCCCAATATTTGTTCTTTGGCCATGTGCAGCTGCATAGTTCCTAAAGGCACTTCTCTTAGTTTCAGAAGTTCTTTCAACACCAATTTCCTTCCTCTTTCCACTTGCCCCGTTTCTGTGCCGAAGAAAATGGAAAACAGACCTGTATCTGAAAAAGGGTGATAACTGGCATCTATACTATAGACAAAGCCATATTTTTCGCGTAGCGCCAAGTTCAACCTAGAGTTCATGCCCGGGCCGCCCAAAACGTTCATCAACATATAAAAAGGAAGTCGCTTGGGATGACCAATGGGATAAGCTGTGCAACCTATGGCGCATTGGGCCTGAGTAATGTTTCTGCTAATGATTTCGCTATTGGCTATATAGTCACCAAAAAGCACACGTTCTCTCTGTCCAATATGGTGTGGAATTGGCTCGAAGTATTTGGCAGCTAGCTTCTGGATTTTCTTGAATGATACATTGCCCACGCAGGAAAAAACGATTCGTTCTGTATTGAGATTGGTTTTCAGAAAAGCCTTGAAATCTTCTCGCTGAAAAGATTTTACGCTATCGGAAGTCCCTAGAATATTTTTTCCCAGCGGATGATCTCCAAAAATCACGCGATCGAATTCATCTTGAATGGCGTCTTCTGGGCTATCGTGGTATAAGGACATTTCTTCCAAAATCACACCGCGTTCCTTTTCAATTTGTTTTTCAGGGAAAATAGAATCAAAAGTAATGTCCTGTAATAGCTCAAAAGCCGACTCCATGTGCTTGTCCAATACAGAGGCATAGAAGCAGATCTTTTCTTTGGTGGTGTAGGCGTTTAACTCTCCGCCAACAGCATCGAGCTTGTTCAGAATGTGATAGGCCTTTCGTTTTTTGGTGCCTTTAAAGGCCATATGTTCCCAAAAATGGGCAATCCCCAATTGGTCTTCGCGCTCATCGCGACTACCAATATCCAACACAAATCCGCAGTGGACAATCTTGGTATTGCTCACCTCTTTGTGCACTACACGAATGCCATTGGGTAAAGTAAAAACATTATAATCGACCATCGCAGAATCTCCTTAAAACGACAAAGGTATAAGTTTTAATAGAAAAGAATATTAAAGATAACAATCAGGGAAATAGTGAATATTCTGCCATTCAAAAAACTGAACTATCATTATATTTAACCTATGAATATGTATTTGCTCCTATTTCCCTTAATGGTTTATGTCTTTAGCAAAAGATATAAATACTTACGAATTGCCATTCATAGGCAAAACAAAAAACTGGTAAGGGTTGAGTCTATACTTTTAGTGATAACCCTAATCATTAGTTTTGGGATAATATACTTGATTGAAGTTAAGTTGCGCTGATTTTTAATGTCAAGCAGATAGAAACTCTCCAAGGCTTTTGAACCCTTGGAGAGTTGAAGAAAGCACTATATTTGCCAGCAGTATGACTTACGGAAAGATTCTTATCATTCAAACGGCCTTTATCGGTGATGTAATTCTGGCCACTTCGCTGATCGAAAAGCTGCATCAGCACTACCCTGAAGCCAAAATAGACTTTCTGTTACGTAAGGGTAACGAAGCCCTGTTGAACAATCATCCGAAACTTGGAAAGGTGCTGGTTTGGGATAAAAAAGGAGGAAAGTACCGCAACCTCTTTAAGCTCCTTGGCAGAATTAGAAAGCGCAACTACGATTTGGTGGTGAACGTTCAGCGTTTTGCCAATTCAGGAATGCTCACTGCTTTTAGTGGCGCGAAAGAAAAAATGGGCTTCGATAAAAACCCTTTTGCTTGGTCCTTTACTAAAAAGGTGACTCATAAAATTGAAGAAGGAACACACGAAGTGGAACGCAATAATGAGTTGATCAAAGCCATTACCGATGACCAACTTCAGCGCCCAGTACTTTATCCTTCCACTTCTGATTTTGAAAAAGTAGCCACTTATAAAGCCGAACCTTTTATCTGCATGGCTCCTGCTTCGGTTTGGTTTACCAAACAATTCCCAAAAGAGAAATGGGTGGAATTAATTCAAGCGCTCAATTTCTCAGGCAATATCTATTTGATTGGAGCCCCCAACGATGTGGCACTTTGCGATGAAATCATTGTTCAAGGCGGAAACCCAAAAGCACAGAACCTTTGCGGGAAAATGAACTTGCTTCAGTCGGCTGCATTAATGAAAGATGCGGTAATGAATTATGTGAACGACTCCGCCCCCATGCATTTGGCTTCTGCCATGAATGCTAAAACCACAGCCATTTACTGTTCTACTGTTCCTGAATTTGGTTTTGGACCTTTGGCTGAAAACGCTAGAATTGCTGAAGTTTCAGAAAAGCTAGACTGCCGACCTTGCGGACTGCATGGCTTTAAAGAATGTCCGAAAGGCCATTTTAAATGTGGAAGAGATATTAGGATTGAAAACCTCCTTTTGAATAAAAAGCAGGAAGCCTAAACACCTTTCACAAACAATTAAACAGCAAGATTTTAGACTAAAAAAAAGAAAATGGTTATTCTTGCTACCTATTATTCTCTCTAACCCGTGCCGTTTGGCAAAGGATTGACCGTATGAAAACTACTGCTTTAATTACCGGAGCTGCCGGTGGAATTGGATTCGAATTTGCAAAAATAGCTTCTCAAGCCAATTATTCCTTATTTCTTATTGATGTAAATGAGTCACTGTTAGCCGAAAAGAAAGCAGAGCTCTCTGTTATGTTTCCTCAAACAGATATTCACCTTATGGTTTGCAACTTGGCTGAAAAGGGCATTGCAGAAAAAATTCACCAATATATTATTGAGGAGAATCTCCTTATCGAAATCCTTTTCAACAATGCTGGGTTTGGTAATTTCGGCCACTTTATGGAAACCGATTGGGCAAAAGATGAAGCTATGCTCAATGTACATATGGTGACAACGACCCACTTGATTAAGCTCGTGCTTCCTGGCATGACGTATAGGAAAAGAGGATACATTTTAAATAATGCCTCTGTGGCTGCTTTTGTACCTGGTCCATTGATGTCAACCTATCACGCGTCAAAAGCTTATTTGCTTTCATTTACTCAGGCCTTGGCCAATGAATTAAGGGGCTCGGGCGTTTCCGCCACGGTATTATGTCCTGGCATGACAAAAACGGGTTTTGCAAAAGCCAACGGCAATGAAGACCCTAATATAAAATTCAACATCGCCACTGCTGAAGAAGTGGCCTACTTTGCCTTTTCAAGCATGATCAAGGGTCATCCTGTGGCAGTTCCCGGGATTTGGAATAAGTTGAGTGCTTTTTTACCAAGACTTCTGAGCCGCAATAGAGTGACTAATATGGTGGGAAATATTCAGCGAAAAAATCATGCTAAACGAGCCGACAGCATGCAATTGGCCCCAGAGTTAAAGCTCAAAGTTTAGTTGATCAAGAGGTTAACTTCTCTAACTCACTCATTTATTAACATTTAGATTTTTTGTTCAATTAATTTCTATCGTTCTTTGAACAAAATCGGTGAACCCAATGTTGGCTAGCCGTGAATGAAAAGTAGTAAGCACACTTCTTACTCGTTTTAAATTACCACTGATGAAAATAGCTGTTTATCGTAAAGAGCATTTTAATGCTGCTCATCGACTTCATAACCCTAAATGGACTGAAGAAAAGAATGATGAGATTTTCGGAAAATGCAATAACCCCTCTTTCCATGGCCATAATTATGAGCTCATTGTAAAAGTTGTGGGCGAGCAAGATCCAGAAACAGGTTATGTCTGCGACATGAAAATCCTTAAGGACATCATTAAAGCCCACGTAACAGATAAGTTCGACCACAGAAACTTGAACTTGGATGTAACCGAATTTAAAAATCTGAATCCAACGGCTGAAAATATCGCAGTGGTGATCTACAACTTACTGCGCCCAGAAATAGACCAAAAATTAGAATTGAAAATAAGACTCTATGAAACAGAACGGAACTTTGTCGAGTACCCCGCTTAACGTATATAGTAGTATAGAAGAAATCGGAGATGAACACGTGGGTACTTCTTATGAAACGCCAATGGTTCCGAATGCTTTCGATATGGACGATGACTTGAAACAAGAACTCATTGAAAAGAAATTCAAGGAGATCATGGAAATCATGGGCCTTGATCTAAGCGATGACAGCCTTTCGGGCACTCCAAGACGCGTGGCGAAAATGTATATCAAAGAAATTTTCAGTGGACTAAGCCCTGCCAATAAACCTAAAGTCACCCTGTTCGAAAACAAATACCAGTACAATGAGATGCTGGTAGAAAAGAACATCACTTTCTATTCTAATTGTGAGCATCATTTTGTGCCGATTATTGGGAAGGCACATGTGGCCTACATTTCTAGCGGTAAAGTAATTGGGCTATCCAAAATCAACAGAATTGTAGAGTATTATGCAAAACGTCCGCAAGTGCAAGAAAGGCTGACCGTTCAAATTGCAAACGAACTCAAGACCTTACTTGACACAGAAGATGTGGCTGTGATTATTGATGCGGACCACCTTTGTGTTCAATCTAGGGGTGTAAAAGATGTGAACAGCAGTACCGTTACAGCTCAGTTTCATGG
>CAXBPM010000227.1:0-5885 GCA_963977345.1 uncultured Roseivirga sp. | reverse complement strand
AAAAAAGCCAACCGTCTTTCGACAGTTGGCTTCTCATTTATATTAAATCGAGTACTACTTAACTTCTTCGTACTCTACATCAGATACGTCACCTGATTTTGAATCGTCTTCTGCACCAGCGTTCGCATCTGCAGCACCTTCTGCACCAGCAGCATCAGCTCCTTGGCTTGCAGCGTACATTTCTTGCGAAGCAGCTTCCCAAGCCTTGTTCAAAGTTTCCATTGCGGCATCAATACCTTCAATGTCTTGACTTCCGTGAGCAGTTTTCAAACTAGCAAGGGCTTCTTCGATAGGCTTTTTGTTGCCTTCAGAAAGCTTATCGCCATATTCTTCCAATTGCTTTTCGGTTTGGAAAATCAATGAGTCAGCTGTGTTTAGTTTATCAACTTTCTCTTTTTCCTTTTTGTCAGACTCAGCATTGGCCTCAGCTTCTTGCTTCATTTTATTGATTTCCTCATCTGTTAATCCAGAAGAAGCCTCAATTTTAATTTTCTGCTCTTTTCCTGTGCCTTTATCCTTAGCCGACACGCTCATGATACCATTGGCATCGATATCGAAAGTTACTTCGATTTGAGGAACACCTCTTCGTGCTGACGGAATATCACTCAAGTGGAATCTACCGATGGTTCTGTTGTCCTTCGCCATTGATCTTTCCCCTTGCAAAACGTGAATTTCTACAGAAGGCTGATTGTCAGCGGCAGTAGAGAATGTCTCCGATTTCTTGGCTGGAATAGTAGTATTCGACTCGATTAATCTAGTGAACACACCACCCATGGTTTCGATACCTAGTGAAAGAGGCGTTACATCAAGTAACAATACATCTTTTACTTCACCAGTTAAAACACCACCTTGAATCGCTGCACCGATCGCAACCACCTCATCAGGGTTTACACCTTTTGAAGGTTTTTTACCGAAGAATGCTTCTACAACTTCCTGGATTTTAGGGATTCTTGTAGAACCACCCACCAAGATTACTTCATCAATATCTCCAGTGCTATAACCTGCGTCAGATAAAGCCTTTTTCACTGGCTCCATTGATCTCTTTACCAAGTTGTCTGCTAAAGACTCGAATTTTGCTCTTGAAAGCGATCTCACCAAGTGCTTTGGCACACCGTCAACTGGCATAATGTATGGCAAGTTGATTTCAGTAGAGTTAGAAGAAGACAATTCGATTTTTGCTTTCTCCGCAGCTTCCTTCAATCTCTGAAGTGCCATTGGATCTTTTCTCAAATCAATTCCTTCGTCTTTGTTGAACTCATCTGCCAACCAGTCGATAATTACTTGGTCAAAGTCATCTCCACCTAGGTGAACGTCACCATTCGTAGATTTTACTTCGAACACGCCATCACCCAATTCTAAGATTGAGATATCGAAAGTACCTCCACCTAAATCGTATACTGCGATTTTTTGTTCTTTATCTTTTTTATCAAGCCCATAAGCCAAAGCTGCTGCCGTTGGCTCGTTGATAATTCTCTTTACCTCTAAACCAGCAATTTGTCCAGCTTCTTTCGTAGCCTGACGCTCAGCATCGTTAAAGTAAGCAGGTACAGTAATTACTGCTTCTGTTACTTCGGTTCCTAAATAATCTTCCGCAGTAGACTTCATTTTCTGAAGAATCATTGCTGAAAGCTCTTGAGGAGTATACATTCTTTCACCGATTTTTACTCTTACGGTGTCGTTATTTCCTTTTTCTACTTTGTATGAAATACCTCTTAATTCTTCAGAAACATTAGAGAATTTCTTTGCCATAAACCTCTTAATTGAGCTTACGGTATTTGTTGGGTTGGTGATCGCCTGTCTTTTTGCAGGATCTCCTACTTTTCTCTCTCCGTTACCATTGTCCAAAAATGCCACAATAGACGGGGTTGTTCTTCTTCCTTCGCTATTAGGGATTACCACAGGCTCATTACCTTCCATTACGGCAACGCACGAGTTGGTAGTTCCTAAGTCAATTCCAATAATTTTTCCCATGATGTATTAATGATTTCTTTCTGTTGCTATTTAAACTCACTCCGTATTTATCAATGGTTGTGCCAAAGGAATTTGCCTGACATTTGGTGACACATTGACAGAACAGAGACCTAAAAACCAGGTTGATTGCCACAAATTAGGCAGGCAACAAAAAAATTAATGGACAAAATAGCCAAGGTCAAACCTCAATGCTCGCCATTTACAATTGTCAACTTGATTACATACTTTTGCTTTCAAGCTTAATTTATGGCTCCCGTTTTTTACTACATTATCATAAAGCCCCTTTCGCTTTTGCCTTTATGGGTCCTCTATGGACTTTCAGACTTTCTCTATTTAGTCGTCTATAAAATTGGTCGCTATAGAGTCAGTGTGGTGTCTGCCAATTTAAAAAACTCCTTCCCCAACCATTCTGAAAAAGAGTTGATCAAAATACGCCAGCAATTCTATCGTCATTTCACTGACCTGATTGTAGAAAGCCTTAAGATCTTTAGTATTTCCGAAGAAGAAGCCAAAGCTCGGTTTGTGGTTACCAACCCCGAAGTTTTGCAGCCCTTCATAGAAAGTAACCGAAGCATTCTAATTGTGGGTGGTCATTATAATAACTGGGAAATGTTGGCTGTTGGTGTTGATGCCTATATTGAACATCAAAGCGTAGCGATTTACCATGCTTTAAAGAATAAGTTTCTAAATGAAAAAATCCTTGCTTCGCGAAGCAAATTTGGACTTAAGATGATTTCAAGGCCAGATGTAAAGGCCTTTTTTGCTAACAATACAGCCTTAACCGCCACCATTTTTGGTGCTGACCAATCGCCCAGTATTGCCAAAAAAGTGTACTGGACGCACTTTTTAAGTCAAGAAACGGCTGTCATGTTTGGGGTAGAAAAATTTGCCAAGGAAAAGAATTCGCCTGTTGTTTTTGGTGGAATTAAAAAAGTAAAGAGAGGCTATTACGAATTCACTTTTGAAGTATTATTTACTGAACCGACCATGTGTCCACATGGTGAAATCACAGAAGCGCACACTAGGCGCCTAGAAAAACAAATTCTTGAAGCCCCGCAATACTGGCTTTGGACGCACAAACGCTGGAAAAGGAAAAAGACCGAAGAAGAGAGGCTGGAAGAGCAAGCCTTAGCCGCCAATGCATAATCACAAAACCTAACATTCTAAAAGACAATGTGCCTCGCGCTTTTTCTTTTATCTTTGCACCTCAATTCAAAAGAGTATGGGTTTAAAGGAGGAGATAGCGAAACGAAGAACTTTCGGAATTATTAGTCACCCCGATGCGGGAAAGACTACTTTGACTGAGAAGTTACTTCTTTTTGGTGGGGCAATTCAGAAGGCTGGCGCGGTAAAATCGAGCAAGATCAACATGCATGCACGCTCCGATTGGATGGAGATAGAAAAGCAGAGAGGTATCTCTGTGGCCACTTCCGTGATGGCTTTTGAATATGAAGGCATGAAGATTAATCTCCTCGATACGCCCGGTCACCAAGACTTTGCCGAAGACACCTACCGAACCCTTACCGCAGTTGACTCAGTAGTGATGGTGGTGGATTGCGTAAAAGGCGTGGAAATCCAGACGGAAAAGCTGATGGAAGTTTGCCGGATGCGTAACACGCCTGTTATTTCTTTCATTAACAAAATGGACAGAGAGGGCAGAGACCCTTACGATCTGCTTGAAGATATTGAAAGCCGTTTGAACATCAATGTTCATCCGCTCAGTTGGCCAATCGGCATCGGAAAAACATTTAAAGGAGTATACAGCCTTTACGATAAAAGCTTAAGACTTTTTCAACCTAGTAAGCAAAGACTCTACGAGGAAACCGTAAAGTTATCGGACATTAACAGCCCCGACTTAGAGAAATTTATTGGTGAAAAAGATGCCAAACAACTTAGAGAAGATGTTGATCTTCTTCAAGATTTATATGGTGATTTAGATGTAGACGCCTATTTAAATGGCGATATCGCTCCAGTATTCTTTGGCTCTGCAGTCAATAACTTTGGAGTGAAGGAGCTTTTGGACACCTTCCTTAAAATATCGCCAAAACCACTTGCCAGAAGTACAGATATGCGATTGGTGGAGCCGACAGAAGAAAAATTCACTGGTTTCATATTTAAGGTACATGCCAACATGGACCCTAAGCACAGAAACCGAATTGCGTTCTTGAGAATTTGCTCAGGTAAATTCGAAAGAGGAAATACCTATTACCATACCCGTCAGCATAAGAAATTCAGGATTTCGCAAGCCACCGCTTTTATGGCACAGGACAAAGAAACCATTGATGAAGCTTGGCCTGGTGACATCATCGGTTTATACGATACCGGTAACTTCAAAATTGGGGACACACTTTCCGATGGAGAAAAAGGCACTTATAAAGGTATTCCGAGTTTCTCTCCAGAGATTTTCAGAGAGGTTATTAACCGCGATGCCATGAAAACCAAGCAACTTGAAAAGGGCTTGAACCAACTTATGGATGAAGGTGTTGCGCAATTGTTCAGTTATGAATTAGGAGCAAGAAAAGCCGTGGGTGTAGTAGGACAGCTTCAGTTTGAAGTGATCCAATACCGATTGAAAAACGAATACGGAGCTTCGGCCGATTTTGTGCCAATTCAGGTGCATAAAGCTTGTTGGTTCTCTGCGAAAGACCCTAAAAAACTGGAGGCATTTATTGACTCTAAACAACGCCATATTGCCAGAGATAAGGATGGTAAATTGGTGTTTATGGCCGAATCAAGGGCTTGGCTACAAATGGTTCAGGATAATTTCCCTGAAATTGATTTTCACTTTACTAGCGAATTCTAATGGAAAGAATAGTTCAACCTATATATGAAGACAATCACCTGCTGATTGTTAATAAACCTGCTGGAATACTGGTTCAAGGTGATAACACTGGCGACAAGCCATTGGTAGACTATTGCAAAGACTACCTAAAGGAAAAATATAATAAGCCGGGGGCCGTGTTTTTAGGCGTAGTACACAGAATCGACAGACCCGTAAGTGGGATTGTGGTTTTTGCTAGAACATCGAAAGCGCTTGAAAGAATGAACAAGCTTTTCGCTACCAGAAAAATACAGAAAACGTATTGGGCTGTAGTGAAAAGAAAGCCAAGACAGCCAGAAGGAAAATTGATCAGCTGGTTGAAAAAAGATCCTTCTAAAAACATTACAACCGCTTACGATTACCAAGAAGAAGGTTCGCAAAAAGCGGAACTTGACTTTAAAGTATTGGGCAAATTGAACGATCACTATTTGATCGAAGTAAAACCAATTACTGGTCGTCCGCACCAAATTAGGGTGCAGTTGTCGGAGTTAGGCTGCCCAATCCGTGGCGATTTGCGTTATGGCTTTTCTAAACCAAACCCAGACAAAAGCATTAACCTACATGCCAAAGGACTTTACTTTGAGCATCCGATAAAAAAAGAGCAATTGATCATTCGTGCGGGTTTACCAAACGATCAGTTTTGGGAGCAATTTTTGACTTTGGAGAAGATCAAAATCAAAGACAAAAACGTAAATAAAATTTACTAAGTAACATCACAGCCAATTTTAAAACATGCAGAACGATCCAGAATTAAGCGGCAAATACTTGGGCACCATTACCAAGGATTTTGTGCTGGTGGCCGATACATTGAAAGAAGCGGCTTACCAAGTAAAGAAAAGGGGCTTCTCTGAATTCCCCATCTTCCCTATTTCTAAAACAGAAATATCAATTGGCAACTTGCTGATTGGTAAGAGCGAGATGGACACGGACTGGAACTACTCTATCACTTACTTAGATGAGTTTGTGCAGCGCAAATTGGTTGAGGATGAAGAGGCCTTTAAAAAAGCTTACAAAGATCCTGACGAATTTTGCTGTCTCTTTGTAGTAGATGAGAAGTTCACCAACTTCCTTTTCATCCCATATCCAGAAGACT
>CAXBPM010000226.1:0-5920 GCA_963977345.1 uncultured Roseivirga sp. | reverse complement strand
GTTCGAGACAAGGAGTTTGAGGTTTATTTAGACGAAACCAAAATTCAGCAACGCATCGCTGAAATTGCCCAAGACATTAACGAGGAATACGCGAGCAAGAATCCGTTGTTCATTGGTATTTTGAATGGCTCATTTATGTTTGCCAGTGACTTGATGAAGGCCGTAAATGTGCCTTCAGAAATAGCTTTCATCCGAATGGCATCCTACAAAGGAATGGAGAGTACTGGGAATGTAAAACAAGTACTCGGGCTGCAAGAAAATGTATTCGGAAGGCATCTAATTTTGCTCGAAGACATTGTTGACTCAGGTTTGACAATGGACGAGGTAATTAAATTTTTTCAGGAAAGAGGGCCAAAATCTATTCGGGTAGCAACCTTATTGTTGAAGCCCGAAAAGCTTGAAAAAGACCTGAAACTGGACTATGTGGGGTTTGAGATCCCTGAAAAATTTGTAGTAGGTTACGGCCTCGATTACAACGGCCATGGCCGAAATCTCAAAGATATTTATCAATTGAAGGAAGCCTAAAAAATTCCTTCACTATATTTGAAGCCTCAAAATCTAATTCTGTAAATGGTTAATATAGTTTTATTCGGCCCTCCAGGAGCGGGGAAAGGTACACAAAGCGAAAACATCATTAAAAAGTACGGGCTGAAGCACATTTCCACCGGAGATTTATTCAGAAAGCATTTAGGAGAAGGCACCGAGTTGGGCAAAAAAGCACAAGGCTTTATGGACAACGGTAAGCTTGTTCCAGATGAAGTGGTCATCGGTATGGTAGGAGAAACCGTGAAGGAATTTAAATCTGCTCCAGGTTTTATTTTCGATGGTTTTCCAAGAACTGTAGCGCAAGCAGTGGCTTTAGATGAGCTTTTAACGAAATACGATACTTCCATTTCTTGCATGGTAATGCTTGAAGTGCCGGTTGAAGAGTTGAAGAAACGCCTGTTGGAAAGAGGTAAAACCTCAGACCGAGCAGACGATCAAAACGAAGAGAAAATTAATGTGAGAATTCAGGAGTACAACAACAAAACAGTACCTGTTGCTGAGTTCTACGCAAAACAAAATAAAATCTGTAAGGTTAACGGAGTAGGCTCTATTGATTCAATTTTCGGACAGATCGAAAAGACAATTGATAAGCAATACGCTTAATCTTCACGGTAAAAATTAGTAATTTGAAGATGGTCACTTTCGAGTTGATCATCTTTTTTGTTTTCATAAATACCGTGAGTTGGGTTTAAACTATTCTTTAAATTGAACACACATTAAATACGTACTATGGCCAGTTCCAATTTTATCGATCACGTCAGACTTTATTGCCGATCGGGCAATGGAGGCGCAGGCGCTGTACACATGCGTAGAGAAAAGCACGTACCCAAGGGTGGTCCCGATGGTGGTGATGGCGGCCGTGGTGGTCATATCATCTTAAGGGGGAGCACAAACCTTTGGACCTTGCTTCACCTTAGATATCAGAAACACGTTTTCGCAAGTAATGGTGAAGGCGGTTCTGGGCATGGAAGTACGGGGGCCGATGGAAAAGACATTGTTTTGGAGGTGCCATTAGGTACAATTGCACGTGATGCAGAAACCAATGAGATTGTTTGCGAAATCACTGAACACAACGAAGAAATTATACTCGCCAAGGGCGGTAGAGGTGGCTTGGGAAACCAGCACTTTAATACGTCTACCAACCAAACACCACGCTATGCCCAACCAGGCGAAGCAGGTTTGGACACCATTTTCGTGCTTGAGCTTAAGCTTTTGGCGGATGTAGGCTTGGTAGGTTTTCCAAATGCGGGTAAATCAACTTTGCTTTCTGTGCTTTCGGCTGCTAAACCAGAAATTGCTGACTATCCATTTACCACACTCGTACCTAATTTGGGCGTGGTATCTTACCGTGACCATCGGTCATTTGTAATGGCCGATATTCCCGGAATCATAGAAGGAGCCGCAGACGGAAAAGGTTTGGGCTTGAGGTTTTTGCGTCATATTGAGCGCAATTCTCTGCTGTTGTTTTTAGTACCAGCCGATGCCGATGATGTGGCCAAGGAATACGAAATCCTTTTAGGAGAGTTAACCAAATACAACCCTGAGCTTTTGGACAAAGAACGCGTTTTGGCCATTTCTAAAACCGATATGTTGGATGAACAAATGATTGAGGAGATGAAGGCCTTGTTGCCTACAACCCTGCCTACATTGTTTATTTCATCTGTCGCTCAAATGGGTTTACAAGAGCTGAAAGATCTGCTTTGGAGCAAACTGAATCCTGCTAAATCTTAATTGGAAAGCTGACATTAAGCTCATTCCCTTTTACATCTTATGTCAGAATGACACAAAACAACGCTTGGCAATATAATTGTAGCCGAGCGTCTGTTTTTAAGGAGGTAAAATGGCGAGAATGAAAGATATGTTTTCGGCATTTTTGAAAACTGATAAAGAATCGATGAAGAAGAAAAAAGAAGCGCAAGAGAACGAAGAAGTGGTAATGGATAATGTTGCTACTGAAGAGGCAGAGACGAATGAGTCTGCTGAAGCGCAGAACGAGGAAATAGAAGTGGAGTTGGAATTGACTGCTGAGGAGAAACTTACAATTGAGGTTGCTGAAGCAAAAGACAAGTACTTGAGGCTTTATTCTGAGTTTGAGAACTTCAGACGAAGAAATGCCAAAGAGAAGATTGATTTGATTAAAACAGCTTCACAAGGTTTAATGGCTGATTTGATTCCTACAATAGATGATTTTGAAAGGGCCCAACAAGCCAATCAAAAGCAAGAAGATATTGAAGTGATCAAAGAAGGTTTTGAGCTGATTCAAAAGAAATTGCTTAAAACACTTGAAGCCAAAGGGCTTAAATTGATGAAAACGGAAAAAGGAACGGATTTCGATCCAGAACTTCACGAAGCCGTTACTCAATTCCCTGTGGATGATGATAAGCTGAAAGGAAAGATAATAGACACTGTTGAAAAGGGATACTTCTTGGGAGAGAAAGTGGTTCGTTTCGCAAAAGTGGTGATAGGAGCATAAGATGGCAAAAAGAGACTACTACGACATACTAGGGGTAAGTAAAACGGCATCGGACGATGAGCTGAAAAAAGCATATCGTAAAATGGCGATTAAATACCATCCCGATAAGAATCCAGATAATCCTGAAGCAGAGGACATGTTTAAGGAAGCTGCCGAGGCTTATGAGATATTGAGCAACGCAGACAAGCGTGCGCAATACGATCGTTTCGGACATGATGGCATGCGCGCTGGTGCAAGCGGTCAGGGTGGCGGCATGAACATGGACGACATCTTCTCTCAATTCGGAGACATCTTTGGAGGTGGAGGTGGAGGAGGTAGTCCTTTCGAAAGCTTTTTTGGTGGAGGAGGCGGAGGCCGAGGTCGTCAACGCAAAGGTTCAAACTTGCGCATAAAGCTTAAGCTTACGCTGGTTGAAATTGCCGATGGTGTTGAAAAGAAAATAAAAGTGAACCGTTTGGTAAGTGCCAGCGGAGTTACATTTAAAACCTGTACTACCTGTGGTGGCTCTGGCCAACAAAAGAAAGTGGTGAATACCATGTTAGGGCAAATGGTTTCGGCCAGTACTTGCGCTACTTGTCATGGTAGTGGTAAAACCATCGATCAACGTCCTCCGGGAGTTGATAGTACTGGTTTGGAAATGAAGGAAGAAATCATTCCAATCAAAATACCAGCAGGTGTAGCCGAAGGAATGCAACTTTCAATGTCGGGTAAAGGTAATATGGCACCTGGTGGTGGCATTGCTGGCGACTTGTTAATTGTCATCGAAGAAAAGGAACATGAAGAGCTAAAAAGAGACGGCAACAATGTGTTGTTCGATCTCTATATCAGTTTTACAGAAGCAGCTTTGGGTACTAGTATTGAAGTGCCGACTATTGATGGTAAAGTGCGCATCAAGATTGATCCAGGAACTCAAAGCGGAAAAATTCTTCGCTTAAGAGGAAAAGGAATTAAAGACCTGAATGGTTACGGAAAAGGCGATCAGCTGATTCATTTGAATGTATGGACGCCTAAAAAGCTGACCTCAGAAGAGCGCGATATGCTTGAGAAACTGAGCAAGTCGGATAACATGAGGCCTAACCCTGAAAAAGGCGAAAAAGGCTTTTTTGAAAAGGTAAAAGAGTTTTTCTAGACAGATTTAAAATACAAGTTTATATTTGAGGAGTTGGTGCAAACCGACTCCTTTTTTATTTGTATTGAAAATCAGTAATTTTTTATTTTGCAACCCTATTCTCCACAACTCGTATTCAAGTCCATGTATAGGGTAATATTGCTGGCAATTGTAAGTATTGGAATTGCAGACGTGGATGTGTGGGGACAAACAAAAACCCATTTTGCAGTGCAGGATGATATCTCCTGCGAGAAAATCAATTTCTATCTTAAAGCCAGTTCGGGCACTTGTGAAATCCGCACCAGAAATGGTGACACTCCTATTAGTATAATGGGCTTGTGTGAGGAAGAGTATATAACTCCTGAATTTGGCCAACAAGTGGAAGGGAACGAGCTTAATGCTTGGCTCAACTTAAATGACAGCGGAAAAGAAGGCTTCACAAGCAAACTCACAAAGATTTTTGGAAGGAAGTCCACAGACACAAAAAACTACTGGAACATTTACTTGTCCCACTTCAAACCCTATAACCTCGATTTGAATTACGGGGTAGGGAAAGCATACATAGACTTGTCGAACATTGCGGTGGAAAACGTGAAGATTACTTCGGGCAACGCACATGTTAAAGTAGGTTACCATTCCAAAATGGAAAACCTGATTGAGATGGACACCTTTATGGTGAACGTGGATTTGGGCGATGTAGAGATTGATCGGCTTAATATGGCAAGGGCTAGAACGGTAATTGCCGAAGTAGGCTTTGGAACATTGACGATGAATTTTGACGAAAGTCCGGAGCTGGCCAGCGAGATCTGGGCACGCGTTGGGGCTGGCAGCCTTACCGTCAATCTTCCTGCCGAGGAAATGCCAATGATGATCCGCATTAAAGATACTTCCTTCAGGAAGCTTAAAATGCCAAGTAACTTTGTGTCCATTCGCGAGAACGTATATGTGAACCCTTCTTACAAGGAGGATTCTCCAAACCTTCTGACATTCAATATCGACCTCTCTATGGGGAATGTGGTTTTTGCCAAAAACTAAAAGGCCGAAGCCCCGAAAATCCACAAATCGACAACATCTTCCGCTCAGCAGGTTCTTGACTATATTTAGGATTTGAATTTTAATATTGTGTTACATTTAAAGGTGCGTAGTACCGATTAAATTAAAGTATTCACAAAACCACAAAACCTTGAATATACTCGAAGCCAATCACATCTCGAAAAGCTATGCCGAGCATAGAGCTTTGAACGATGTGAGCATAAGCATTCCCAAACAGTCTATTTTTGGCCTATTAGGGCCAAACGGAGCTGGGAAAACCACACTCATCAGAATCATCAACCAAATCATCATGGCAGATGAAGGCGAAGTCCTCATTAATGGGGAAAAGCTGAATCCGCGTCATGTTGAAATTATTGGTTACTTGCCCGAAGAGCGTGGCCTGTACAAAAAAATGAAAGTAGGCGAGCAGCTTATGTACTTGGCACAGCTGAAAGGCATGTCGAAAGCAGAAGCGAAAACCAAAATCAAAAAATGGCTCGACAAGCTTAGCCTCACCGAATGGGCAGGTCAAAAAGTAGAAGACCTTTCAAAGGGGATGGCGCAGAAAATTCAATTCATAGCCACCGTAATCCACGAACCACAGTTGCTTATTTTGGATGAACCGTTCTCAGGTTTCGATCCAGTAAACGCCAACTTGATTAAAGATGAAATTCTTGAATTGAGAGATAAAGGGGCAACCATTATTTTCTCTACCCACAGAATGGAATCTGTAGAGCAACTTTGCGAGCACATTGCGATGA
>CAXBPM010000225.1:0-5932 GCA_963977345.1 uncultured Roseivirga sp. | reverse complement strand
CCAAATAGATAGGACACCCAAGTGAAGGCATTTTTTGCCACCATCGCTTTCGTCCACTCCTTTTCTCTTACATTAGGGTAAAAGGCCAAGTTTTTTTCCTTCTTAGAATTGAAAAAATTCATGGGGATAATCACCGCTGCCAAACCCAAAATCCAATAGAGAGACGTGGCGTGATTCTTAAAAGTTACTCCATAGTCAACTGGACTCTTACCCAAAATCAACATCATTAAAATGGCCGGAATAACTCCAATGGTCATGGCACCTAAGTAGCGAAAATACCATTGAGCCTTTGTGTTGCCACTTGTTTCGCCATATTTATTGGCAAATCTTTGTTTGACTTTAGGTGAAATTGAAACGAAGTGATAGACACTAAATCCAAGTGTGAGTAAGCCAATGGCTAAAATCGGTTCTAAAAATGAAGGGTCCCAAATTGGAATTTGCATGCTGTCGCTACCGTTGAGTCAAGTTGCAAAAATAAGAACATCTCTTACATTTACGTGTAGAACCATTTAAATTCAACATCATTTAACATCATGGGCCGCCACATCACATCTATTCTTCTTTTACTACTTCTTTCTTCTTCTGTATTGAATGCTCAAGAAGAGCAAATCTCAGGCAAAGAACTTCTAAATCGAAGCATTGCTTTTCATGACCCAAGCGGGCAATGGCAACGCCTAAAGATGGAGTTTGTAATTGATCAGGAAATGCCTGATGGTTCTACTCGTCCGTCCAATGTAATCATCGACAATCAAAAAGGAGCTTTCGAGTTGTCGTTTGTAAAAGACAGCCACTTATTTACCTGGAAAGTAGATGGAAGAGATTCTACTGAATCATTTATGGATTACAGAATAATTACCGATTCTGTAAGAGTTGACACACTCCAACTAAGCCCTGACAGGGCCAGAAGATGGAGGAATTATTATAGCTACCTGTATGGCTTGCCAATGAAGTTAACCGACAAGGGTACGAACATTGACCCCGTAGTTCAGAACACTACTTTCGATGGAAAGCCCGTTCTAGCCTTAAAGGTTACTTATGATAAAAACGTGGGTTCCGACACTTGGTATTTCTATTTCAACCCAGACACTTACGCATTAGCGGGCTACCGCTTCTTCCATAACGAAGCTGAAAATGATGGGGAATACATTCTTATTGAGGGTTTAGAAATCCAAAATGGAATGCGAGTTCCGATGCACAGGGCATGGTATACGAATAAAGAAAACCGCTGGTTGGGTACAGACAGATTTGTAAGTTTAAAACTGACGAGGAATTAGAATTACTTCTTCTTTTTCAAAGAGTTAATAAACTTAGCCCAAGCAAATGGGTTCAGAAGTGGGTTTGATGTTGGCCCCGATCGGTACTGCATCTGATTATACTGCTGATTCATCATGTACCGATAATTGGCATCTGGACTGGCTCCCATAGGCATGTTGAGCACCATTTGTTTAACCGCATCAGGTGAAAATGCATTCAGAACGCTTTCTTGTTCTTCGTTCAGGTTCATGGCCAAAAACGCCTCTTTAAAAAGCTCTTCACTAGGAAAACGGTTCACCTCTACATCAGCTAGTTGGGTAACCTCTTCTTCCATGGCTATAATGACAGTGTGTTGATCTCCAACAGAATCAGGCACCACTATTTTACGATCTTTAAAACCAATGGAGGTGAAAATCAAGGTATCGCCAGCATAGAATGCCTTACTGAACCAACCTCTATAGTCAGACACTGTTCCTCGGCCAGTTTTAAGGGCAAAAATATGAACTCCAAAAACGGTTTCAGTACTATCGGCATTCATTACAAGGCCAGAAAGTTGAACCACATTAGAGCTGTTATTCTGAGCAAACCCTTTTTGAGCACCACAAAAAATGAAAGCACAAAGCACAATGGCGCGGAGAGAATATGTGATTACTGTTTGTTTCAATATACTTGTGCTTTTAATTTTGTTCTACGTGAACTTAGACTTAAAGATAAGAAGATAGAACTTATAATTTTTTCGCTTCACAATATTAACAATCATAAAGGGGAATTGTGTTGGCTTAAACCAATTATTCTTCTCAATTTAACAATAATTAACCCCGTACTTTCAAAGGTGGAAATCACTGAACAACAAGTAATTCAAACTACGGGGGCAAAGTCAATTCAATGAAACTCAAAAACTTTAGTCTGCCCTTTGGGGCTCAAATCTTTAAATCTTTGTCTGATGAAGCGAGGGTAAGGGTTCTACACTTGCTCTTGAAAAACGGTGAAATGACCATTTCTGACCTAGAGCATATTTTGGATTACACGCAAACCAAAACATCGAGGCACGTTACTTATTTAAAGAATTCCAATATTGTGAATGCGCGCAAACACGACCAATGGGTCTTTTATAGTATCCGGGAAGAAGTGGAGCTGGTTATGGTGCAGATTTTCAATTTCTTAAACAAAGACACCCGCCTCCAAAAAGACCAGGAGACTTATGAAATACTTAAATCTAATCGTGAGCTGGCCGAAAATAGAATTTCTAAACAAGGCTGGTCTGTTTGAGTTTCCATAATTTCTAATCGCTATTTTGAAAAGCTACCAACATATTTTCTTCGACTTGGATCATACCCTTTGGGATTATGACACCAATGCCATGACGGCCCTGCACGAACTTTACGATCATTATAGGTTCGAACACATTAGCCATTTCGACAAGCAGACTTTTGTTCAGCATTTTTTTGAAGTGAACAACGAACTCTGGAGCCTTTTCAACAAACACCAAATTCAGCGCGAACAAATTAGAGAAAGGCGATTTGCCACAATTTTCGAAAGGCTTAATGCCAAACTCGACATTGTTCCGCAGCAGTTAGATTATGAGTACGTAGAGCTCTGCCCTACCAAAGAAGCAGTATTTGAAGGAGCCCACGATATTTTAGATTACCTGAAAGAGCGTTATCAGCTCCACATTATCACCAATGGTTTTGACGATGTACAGACCATAAAAATGAAAAGCGCAAAGTTGGATCATTACTTTGATGTGATCGTGACTTCTGAAAACTCAAAGTCAAGAAAGCCTTCAGCACCCATTTTTGAACAAGCATTACTAAGGACTGGGGCCGTCTTGAATGAGAGCATAATGATTGGTGACAACCTAGAATCCGACATTCAAGGGGCACGAGATTTTGGGATGGACCATGTTTGGTTTAACCCTTCCAAACAAACCAGCCACTTTCCGCCCACATACGAGATTGAAATGCTTAGCCAATTAAGGAACTTACTCTAGCCAATCGGGTTTTTTATCCATAGGCGAAACCTTATATTTGCCCAAGTCAATTTATGGCCCTGAAATGCTTTGGGGGAAAAACAGAAAACAAATTCAAAAAAAGTAATTATGGCAACAGGATTCTTCAATGTACCTTCCGCTAGAAACGAACCGATAAAAAGCTATGCTCCGGGTTCTCCTGAGCGTAAAAGCTTACAGGCAGCACTAGCCGAAGCGCGTTCTAAACAAGTGGACATTCCGATGTTTATCGGAGGAAAAGAAGTGAGAACGGACAACAAATCTCCACTAAGCCCTCCGCACGATCACCAACATATTTTAGGACATTTTTCTAACGGAGATGCCTCTCATGTTTCGGCTGCAATTGACGCTGCTATGGCAGCAAAAAAAGATTGGGCTAACACAAGCTGGGAAAACAGAGCAAGTATTTTCTTGAAAGCTGCCGAGCTTATTGCTGGACCTTACAGAGACAAATTGAACGCAGCAACTATGCTGGGTCAGTCTAAAAATGCTTACCAAGCAGAAATTGATGCGGCTTGCGAAACTGTAGATTTCTTGAGGTTCAATGTGCAGTACATGACCGAAATTTACAAGCAGCAACCAGATTCAGCGCCAGGTATTTGGAACAGAGTAGAGCAAAGACCATTAGAAGGTTTTGTGTTTGCTTTAACTCCATTCAACTTTACAGCCATTGCAGGTAACCTTCCTTCGGCACCAGCCATGATGGGAAACACTGTAGTTTGGAAGCCTTCAAACACTCAGATTTATTCTGCTCACGTATTGATGGAAGTATTCCGCGAAGCGGGTGTTCCTGATGGCGTAATCAACTTATTCTATGTAGATGGCCCAACGGCTGGAAGTGTGATTTTCGAACACAAAGATTTCGGTGGAATCCATTTTACTGGTAGTACTGGAGTATTCCAAAACATATGGAAAACCATAGGAGGCAACATTCATAAGTACCGTTCTTACCCAAGAATTGTAGGTGAAACTGGTGGTAAAGATTTTATCATGGTTCATCATTCGTCTAAAGCGAAAGAAGTGGCGACTGCTATTTCTAGAGGTGCTTTCGAATTCCAAGGTCAGAAATGTTCTGCTGCATCACGTGCTTACATTCCGTCTAACCTTTGGGAAGATGTGAAGAACTATGTGATCGCAGATTTGAAGTCATTCAAAATAGGTGGCACTGAAGATTTCGGCAACTTTGTTAACGCTGTAATTGACGAAAAATCATTCGATAAAATCGCCAAGTACATTGACGATGCCAAAGCAAGTGATAAAGTAGAAGTAATCGCTGGTGGTGGTTACGACAAATCGAAAGGTTACTTTATTGAGCCAACTGTATTGTTATCTAGCGATCCTAAGTACACTACAATGTGCGAAGAGATCTTCGGCCCAGTAATTACAATTTATGTATACGAGCCAAACGATTACGAAGCAACATTAGAGTTGGTAGACAATACTTCGCCTTATGCATTAACTGGCGCACTTTTCTCTGCCGACAGATATGCACTTGAAGTGGGTATGAAAGCTTTAGAAAACTCTGCGGGTAACTTCTACATCAATGATAAGCCAACAGGTGCAGTTGTAGGACAGCAGCCATTTGGTGGAGCAAGAGGTTCTGGCACAAACGATAAAGCAGGTTCAATGATCAACTTATTGCGTTGGGTTTCTCCACGTTTGATCAAAGAAACATTCGTAACGCCAATCGATTACAGATACCCATTCTTGGGAGAGTAATTCTTAAATAATCAACTAAAAAGGCCTCAATTGAGGCCTTTTTCTTTTGCAAATTTTTTCATCTTAAATAAAAAACCATCGAGGTCTGAAATATTGAAGTTTACAGTGCCTCCCATAAGAATCATAGGTGTAGTGATCGTGGTCAGGTTCAAACCAAATTCGGCTACATAATAATTCATCATGGTAGAGTTTTCAATATCTTCATTAACATTTAGAACATGATGTTTAATTTTTCTCGATTCAAGATAATTAAGAGTTCTATCGCACCTTGAACAATTGTCTTTATCAAAAACAATAATAGAGTTATCTGCTTCTTCTTCCGACAAGCCTAACGATTTGGCTATTTGTTTAAACACCCCTCCCTCAAAGTATCTGTAATGCCAATATTTATAATTGTAAGTCCACTTTTTTGATTTATCTATAGGCTCAAGAATTGCAAATTCTTTTTCTTCACCTGCTGGAATTTTGATTTTCTCAATCATGTCCACCACCTTTAGGTTATCAAGCGTCAATTCGAATTTGAACTCATAATCTTTTTCTGTAATATTCTTTGCCTTAAGGTAGACTAAGTTTTCTTTCTTGATGTACTCTATCTTAGCATAATCTTGTCCATAAGATAGTTGAGAACCAATCAGAATCAGAGTGCATAAGATTAAGCGTATTAACATGTTACTATATTAATTTAAAAATAAATTATGACCTCCAATATAGAGATTGCTTCTAACTTTTTACTTAAAGAAGCCAAAGATAAGCTAAATGCCTTAAAGCCATCAACTCATCCGTCTTGGGGAGTTATGACACCTCAACATATGGTTGAACATCTTATTGTGGTGTATAAACTATCAATGGGTAGGTTTAGCGTGCCTGTGGTTTCAAAAGAAGAAGATCGGCCAAAACTGAAAGAATACTTAATGAAGGACAGCCCAATGCGCAGAAATGTATCTGCACCCA
>CAXBPM010000224.1:0-5944 GCA_963977345.1 uncultured Roseivirga sp. | reverse complement strand
AAAAGTTTAATAGCAGCATTTTTAGTTTTAGGCCTATTCTTTTCAACTCAGGCGATGGCCCAGAGGAAAGAAAAATACGATGTGAAAAAGGCACATAAAACTATTACACAATTTAAGAAAGTAGACAGCGGTTTAGACACTTTCTTTGAAAATTCCTTTGGTTACGCAGTGTTTCCATCAATCGGAAAGGGCGGCATTGGTATTGGGGGCGCAGCTGGAAAAGGGGTGGTATTTAAGCAAGGTGACATGATTGGTGGATCCAACATGACTCAAATCACTGTAGGTTTCCAATTGGGAGGGCAAGAATACAGTGAGATCATTTTCTTTGAAGATGCAGACAGTTTTAACCGATTCATAAATAATAAATATCAGTTTGCCGCTCAAGTTTCTGCCGTAGCATTAAAGTCTGGAATATCAGCAGATGCAAGTTATACCGATGGGGTGGCGGTTTTTACTCAAGCCAAAGGCGGGTTAATGTATGAGGCTTCTATTGGAGGACAAAAATTTAAGTTCGTTTCAGAGAACGAAATGAAGTAGTACTTGACTAAAAATACCTGAAGTTATTGAAAGGTTTACCCAAGAAGGGTAAGCCCTTTTTATTACCCTGTTGTAAGGTAGCCTTTATAATCTTTTTCATTTACTTTAGTAGATTAACTCTACAATATTGATAAAGAAAATATTTTTCCAGCGGAATTTCAATTGGGCATTGAAGCTAGGTGTCCTCTCATTAATTATAGGATTCATAATTCTTTTCATTTCTGCGGAGGATATTACTCCTGAAGATTTTGGTGGGTTGAGCTTTGAGCTGATCTTTTTTATGGCTGTATTTATCGCACCACTTCTTGAGGAAATAACTTTTCGAGGACAGCACGCCTTAAACAGAAATACTAGAATCATTAGTCTTATTGCCATCATTCTCTTGACGATTAGTCAGTATTCCGAGTGGCTCAATTTCACCTTAGGCTTAGCCTTGATTCTGGTCATTCTTTTAGCGAGAACTGAGCGTCTAACTCGTGATAAGTTTTTACCTGCCTATATTATTATCAACTCAATATTGTTCGCTTTAGTCCATTTAAGTGAAGGTGAATTTGGGTTGAATATTGACACTTTCCTTGTCCTTATACAATTAGGTGCAGGCCTGATTTTTAACTGGATTTGCTTGAACTTTAAGTTTCGTAATGCCATATACATTCATATGAGCTGGAATTTCATATTGTTTAGCATTTTGTTTTTCGCTCTTCAATTTCCATTTGGTAAAAAAGTAGTTAAAGAAACCGAACATGGTATACTCAGTTATGAGCAGGTACCTTTTTATGATGGTAAGCCAAATAGAATCCAGATGAATAGTACGGAGGTAACTCTTGAAGGTCAGGGTATTGATGCGTTATTTAGATATTTGAAATTGGCTGACAAAGGCAAAAGTGCTGACGATTTTTTAATTAATGCACCATTTTTTAGATTCAACTTGAGTTATACCTCTAAACATGATTCAATATTTTACCAAGATTTCTTTGAGGCTTTACAAAATGAAGAGTTGATTATCTTAGCCAAGAAGCCTGAAAACAGTTTAAAATAGCTAGAGGTAAACCATTCATCAGGCCAACTGACAGTCGCAGCAACTTCACTGATGAAGTTCGGTTTTCTCTTCTATTTTTACCCTTTGATTAAACTCGTTCTACTAATGAAAAAGCTATCAAAGTTATTTTTTATTGCCTGCCTATTTTTAACAATTGGGCACTTGGCTATTGCTCAACAGCCCGATAATCAATCAGGCGTTACCGAATTATACGATTTTTCAGTAAACCTAAGAGCAGATTATGGAAGCCTTTCTCGCTTCTATTCTATTGAAAATTCTCCTGAAAGGAGACAGCGATTTGAAAGTTTTTTTAAGGATCAGATTATAAAACTCGAAAAATTCAATTTCAATAAGCTATCAACGGGTGGTCAGGTGGATTACTTACTACAGAAGCGATATATAGACGAAAATCTGTTTGAGTTATCTGTGGAAGAGAAGGAAGTAAACCAATTGAAAAGGTGGATTAAGCCTGCCGAGTCTCTTTATGAACTGGAAAAGAAACGAAGAAGAGGGTTGCACCTGGACAGTGAAAAAGTTGCAGCTGATTTGAATGACATCGCCAAAAAACTGAAGGCGGCCACTGCTGAATTGAAAAAAGAGAACCCAACTTTTTCTAGAGAACTAACCCGAAGAGCAGAAAGAACAATTCGTGGACAAAAGCGTGCCCTCAATAGTGTTTATGACTTCTATAAAGGTTACGATCCGCAATTTACTTGGTGGGTGACAAAACCATATGAAGTATTAGATAAGGCTTTGGATGATTACTCAAAAGTGCTGAGTGCGCAAGTCGATAAATCTACATTGCCGAAAGATGATGGCAGCGGAATTATAGGAAACCCGATTGGAAGGGAAGAACTCATTAGACAGATGAAGTACGAAATGATTCCTTATTCGCCAGAGCAATTGGTAGAAATTGCCAACAAAGAATTTGCGTGGGCCGATACAGAATTATTAAAGGCTTCAAGAGAAATGGGCTTTGGCGATGACTGGAGGGCTGCCCAAGAAAAGGTGAAAATGGCTTTTGTTCCAGAAGGCCACCAACCAGAAGCGATGCTGAAACTGTATAATGAGTCAGTGGATTTTCTGAAAAAGAACAACCTGCTTACCATTCCACCCATTGCAGAAGAAACTTGGAGAATGTCTATGATTTCACCAGCAAGACAATTGATTAGCCCTTTCTTTTTGGGTGGAGAAACACTTCAAATTTCTTACCCAACGGACGATATGAATCATGAGGACAAGTTGATGAGCATGCGAGGCAACAATCCTCACTTTTCTCGTGCTACAGTGCATCATGAACTAATCGCGGGTCATCATCTTCAGGGTTTTATGAACAACCGAAATAAGGAATACCGTTCATACGGCACTCCATTTTGGACAGAAGGTTGGGCATTATACTGGGAGCTTTTGCTATGGGACATGGACTTTCCGCAGTCACCAGAAGACCGCATAGGAATGTTATTCTGGAGAATGCACCGTTCGGCTCGAATCATCTTTTCACTAAACTATCACTTAGGGGAATGGACTCCTCAACAATGCATCGACTTCTTGGTGGATAGAGTGGGGCATGAGCGCGCAAATGCTGAAGGAGAAGTAAGACGTTCTTTTGAAGGTAACTACGGACCACTTTATCAATTGGCCTACATGACGGGTGGCCTCCAATTTTATGAGCTTAAAAAGGAGTTAGTCGATAGCGGTAAAATGACTATTAAAGAATTTCACGATGCTGTTTTAAAAGAGAACAGCATGCCGGTGGAAATGGTACGTGCCATATTAACCAATCAACGCTTAAAGAAAGATTTTAAAAGCAACTGGATGTTCTACAATAAGTAGTTATTGAGCTCAAATTAACTGTGAACCAATTCTCGAAGGAGTTTAGGGCTAGATTATTAAACAAGTATTTAATTTTTACCTTTGCGCCTGACTTTAAAACTAAACGATTATGAAAAACATACTTTCTATTGGCTTGGTAATTCTATTGGCCACTGCCATTGGATGCAGCAATGACAATGGCACTATGCCAATTGCACAAATGAAAACGCAACAAGATAGCTTGAGCTATGCTTATGGTGTTCAGATTGCAGAAATGCTAAAGCAGCAGAATAAAACCTTAGATGCTGACATGGTAGCTGCGGCTGTAAAAGAAGCCTTGGCCGACACGGCTCAACTTTCTTTGGAACAATGCCAAGAAATTCTAATTGCTGACCAACAAAGAGCGATGGAAAATGTGAAAGGCGAAGGCGAAGCATTTTTAGCTGAAAACGCAACAAAACCAGGGGTTCAAACTACAGCAACTGGCTTGCAATACAAGGTTATTCAAGAAGGGACAGGCGCATCTCCAAAGGCAGAAGATACGGTGACAATTCACTATACAGGTAAGCTTTTGGATGGTACGATATTCGATAGCTCTGTTGGTGGCGAACCACTAACCTATCCTGTGAGTCAATTTATTGCTGGATGGATCGAAGGTCTTCAGCTTATGAAAAAGGGAGGTAAAGTGGAGTTATATATTCCATCTAACCTAGCATATGGCGAAAGAGGCATAAGCGGAGCAATCCCTCCAAATGCCGCTCTATTATTCGAAATTGAATTGCTAGAGATTAAGTAATTATTGGAATACTAAGATTTTGAAAGCCCTCTCGATGATTCGAGAGGGCTTTTTTGTTGTTTAAGAGGCAATCCAATATTTCCATCTTCACGCTTTCAATCAAAATTAAATTCTCTACATTTGCGCTACCGCAAGGGTTTCCTGAAAGCTTCGGTTTTCAGAATTAAAAGGGAATCGGGTGTAAATCCCGGACAGTCCCAGCTGCTGTAATCCTATTAAAAAGTGTATTGCACTTTGCCACTGTTTCGAAATTCGGAATGGGAAGGCGCAATACGCTAGGAGAGTCAGAAGACCTGCCATTGCAAAGTTCAACTAAACCACCCTCTGAGGAAGGGCTATAGCATGAAAAAAACTGAAAAATGCAATGCGCACCGCTGGGCGGTATATACCCTGCTGTGTTTCCTAATGGTTGGCTTTTCGGCCTGCCAATCCAACTCCAATAATCAATCTGATTTTCCAGATTTCGATCCTAAGAAGGACTATTTCCCAGAGAAGGTCTCGATTGATCATTCCATTGGTTTTGATGTTGAATACCACAGCAACTACAAAACACTCCACCTTTTTAGGCACTACAATGAAGTAGCCGATACCGTGAGTTTTCTGTTGGTTCAAAAAGGAACTCCTGCCCCTGAAGGTGTTGATTTGCCCGTGATTGCTGTACCTATTCAGAAAGCAGTTTCATTGTCTACCACGCATTTAGGTATGTTCGAATTGCTCGATGCGCTTGGTGAACTCAAAGGAATAGAAAGAAAGCAATATGTGAGTAGCCCTAAGGTCATCAGCATGGTAGACTCAGGTGAGATTATAGAAGTAGAGCCTGCAGGAACGCTAAATGTAGAAACCATTATCGAAATGGGGGTCGATGTCGTTTTAGGCGTAGGCTATCCTAACTCACAGAATGAATCTTTTCAACAACTTCAACGCTTAAACATTCCCGTAGTACTGAATGCCGATTGGCAAGAGGTTGACCTATTGGGGCGTGCCGAATGGGTGAAACTACTGGCCGTTTTATTGAATAAAGAAAAGCTGGTGAACGAAAAGTTCAGCGCCATTGAAACCGAATTTCAGAGCGTTTTAGACATGATTGCCGAAAAAGTAACTGACGCACCACTGACCATTACGGGCATTGCTCAAGGTGACGCGTGGCAGGTTTCGGGCGGAAAAAGTTTTGCCTACAACGTGCTAAAAATTGCAAAGGCTGATTACCCTTGGAAAGACGATAACTCTACTGGCAGCATCAAGCTAAGCTTTGAAGCCGTGTATGAAATAGGCTTAAAAGCCGATTTCTGGGTAGCCCCAGGTGGCGCAAGCACTTTGCAGAACATTAGAGAAAGAGACCCTCGTTATATGGATTTCAAATCCTATAAAAACGGAACCATCTACAACGTCTTTGGTCGAAATACCGAAGGCGGTGGCAACGACTATTACGAAACTGGTGTAATAGAACCGCACATTGTTCTGAAGGACGTGGTGAAAATCTTCCATCCCGAACTTCTCCCCGATCACCAATTGGTGTACTACAATCGGCTGAAGTAAGCTATTAAATCCCCCTTTATTATGAATACAATCACTCAAGGAAAACGCCTTAGAGCGAAGTCGTTGACCCTGTTGGGCTTAATGCTTATCGTTCTTTTCTTGCTCGACATCGGTTTGGGTTCGGTACGAATTCCTGTGAGCGATGTGATCAAAACACTTTTGGGGCAACAAATCGACAATAGTGGTTGGCAAGGAATTATTTTGAAAATCAGACTGCCGAGAGC
>CAXBPM010000223.1:0-5966 GCA_963977345.1 uncultured Roseivirga sp. | reverse complement strand
TTGCTTACGCACCAAGTAATTCTAAAGTAATTTATGCCAACATTGAAAACGTAAATGTTGAAGGCATCTCTACAGAAGAAAGAAGAAGAATGTTAGAGGTTGGTGTTCCATTAGAAAGAGGCCAATCAGTAGACGGAACAGAAATGTACCGTTCTGACGATGGTGGGGAATCTTGGAAGAAAATCAGTCCTGATGGAGAAGACATTGGTGGTGCTCCTTCTTATTACTATCAGCAAGTAAGAGTTAATCCTAAAGATCCTGACCATGTTTATGTAATTGGTATTGGCATGTGGGAATCTAGAAACGGTGGAAAAACTTGGGAAACTCCTTTCAGATTTGGTGGAGACAACCACGCGATGTGGATTGACCCAGCTGACCCAGAGCATATGTTATTAGGATATGACCATGGAATGGGTATTACTTATGACGGTGGTAAAACTTGGTATCACCCTGATGAAATTCCATTGGCTCAGTTCTACGCAGTAGATGTTGACATGAATTTCCCATACAACGTATATGGTGGTCTGCAAGACAACGGTTCTGTAAGAGGTCCAAGCTCTAAAAGAGGTGGTTCTTCTATTGGCCTAGAAGATTGGAACCGCACAGGTGGTGGAGACGGAATGTACAACGTAATTGACAGAAGCAATAACCGTTACTTATACAATGAGTCTCAATTCGGACCACTTTCTAGACTTGATTTAGAAACTGGCGAAAGCAAAGGCATTCGCTATAGTGGTGACCGTAACATGCGTTGGAACTGGAATGCTCCAATTGTAGTATCTCAACACAATAGCGATGTAATTTATCATGCGGGTAATAAAGTGGTTAAATCTAATTTCAGAGGCGAAAGCTGGACAGAAATAAGCGGTGACTTAAGTAAGAACGATCCTGTAAAAGCTAATGGAACAGGTAATATTCAATATGGTACAATTACTACCTTAGAAGAATCACCTATCGATGCCAATGAACTTTGGGTTGGAACAGATGATGGAAACGTACAAGTAACAACTGACGGTGGTAAAACATGGACGAACCTAAACGCAAACGTTCCAAACAATCCTGAATACTGGGTAACTAGAATTGAAGCTTCTGCGCACACACCGGGTACGGCTTACCTTTCTTATAACGGAATGCGTAGAGATGTTTTCACAGCATATCTTTACAAAACTACAGACTATGGTAAAACATGGACTTCATTGGCGGCAGGACTTCCAAATGAGCCTGTAAACGTAATCCGTGAAGATCACAAAAACCCTAACTTGTTATTTGTGGGTACTGAGCTTTCTGTTTATGCGAGTGTCGATGGTGGTAAAAACTGGGCAAAACTCAGCAACAACTACCCTACTAACCCTGCTTATGACATGGTGATTCACCCAAGAGAGAACGAACTTGTTGTGGCTACACACGGTAGAGGTATTTTCATTGCCGACATTACTCCACTTCAAGGTTTGACTTCTGATGCATTCAGTTCAGACGCTACCCTATTCGATGTACAGCCTGCTGTGCAGTGGGTACGTGGTTTAAGCAGCACTTCTGCCTATACTAACTTTAATGGAGAAAGCCGTAAAGATGGTGTTCATATTAATTTCCATGTGAAAAACGCTGGCAAAGCAACCATTAAAATCCTTAAAGGCACAAGAGAGGTTTACAAAATGGAGGTTAACGCCAAAGCTGGATTAAATCAAGCAATTTGGGGAATGGATGAAATCACAAGCGAAAGAACTGCACAGGAATTGCAGCAAATGAGACAGCGTTTTGGGCGTTTCGGATTAAGTGCTGAAGATTTGGAAGAAAGAATTGCTCAAGCTAGATATAACACTAAATCTACTCAACCAGGTGAATTTACTGTTGTTCTTGAAATGAATGGAAAGACTCAAAGTAAAGACACTAGAGTACTTCAAGACATCTGGTACAAATAAGAATCGTTTTTAAATTAGTATATAAAGAGGTTGATCATTAACGGTCAACCTCTTTTGTTTTACTAGTAGTACCAACATTAAAGAGAAAGATTTAACAAGTCTTAAAACAAAGAAAACGGATTGCTCAAATAATTTTGTTTACTTCGTGATCTCAAAAATCAGTATTCAATGCGCATTAAGATTATCCTTTCAGCCCTTTTAATTTTTGCAGTAACAGTAAGCTGTAAAAAAGAAAGTATCCCTCAAAAAGAAGTAGACTTCAGCTTTAAGGTTAAAATGTCTAAAAGGATCAATGACGCTACTATCATAAGTGGTTTTTATGGCCATTTGAAGGAGTTTGTTGGCCAAGATAGTGTTGGAGTTCCTGTTCAAAATAACATTCTACTTTATGACATCACACATAAAGAAGCCATAGAAGGAGTTGCTTATCAAAGCAATGGAACTACGTTTTATGACCTCAAGAAGCTTGAAAAAATGGACATCAACCCAAAGTTGACAGTGATTCCAAATAAGACAGGATTCTATCAATTCGATTTGGGCGACCTAGAGTACTGCGTGCTGATTGAAGCCAAGAAAAACACAGGTTTCTACAGAGGCGGAATGCAAGTATTCAAAGGAGTATCTGATCAATTGAACGACAGAGAGCTCCGACTTGATTACAAGTCAACCCTTTAATTTAATACTCTCCTTTTATCACTTTTACACATAAGCTCAACTCCATGAGGCTTAGAAGTATGCTCATTTGAGCGATCTTCTCAACTCCATCCTGCCCTAAATTCTTCAAAACGCTAAAGATTTGTTACCTTTTGGTATTGAATGTCATCTAAACATTCGATACCCATTGGAACACGATGTCCATTTTTTCATCAAAATCTAAACTCGCAAACTCAATCATGCAACACATCAAAAAATTCAGAAATTACTTTTTAGCGCTAATGCTGCTCTGCTGTGCGGGCTTTAGTGTAAAAGCACAGGGCACAAGGTTATTACGCCAACCCACCATGAGTAAACAGCACATCGCTTTTATTTATGGAGGAGATCTATGGCTTACCGATAGCAATGGTCAAAATTTGGTGCGTCTAACAAGTACTCCCGCTGTTGAAAGTGATCCACACTTTTCACCCGATGGAAGCTTAATTGCCTTCACCTCGAATCGCTCGGGAGGCAACTCTGTTTTTACTATCCCAGTAACTGGCGGTATGCCCAAACGACTTACGTTTCACCCTTCTGGAGCCATAGCGAGAGGCTGGACACCCGATGGTAAAAATGTACTCTACGCAAGCTCTAGAGAAAGCGCTCCTACTCCAATCAATCATTTATGGACAATCCCTAAAGATGGAGGCCCTTCTACCCAAGTAAGTGCCCAATGGGGAAATAATGGAGACTATTCTCCGAATGGAAAACAAATCATTCTAGATCGAATGAGCCGTTGGGAAAGTGAATTTAGAAATTACAGAGGCGGACAGAACACTCCCCTGATTATTCTGGATTTGAACAACCAAAACGAATCGCTACTTTCTAACGAAAAGACCATCGATATTTTACCCGTATGGATGGGCGAAACGATCTACTTCCTTTCAGACAGGGATTGGATTATGAATGTATGGGCTTACGAAACACGCTCTGGTCAGTTCAAACAAATCACCAAGTTCAAAGACACCGATGTAAAGTGGTTAGGCAAAGGAGATAATGAATTGATTATTGAAAGAGAAGGCTATTTGCATAAGCTGAACCCTACCAGTGGAAAAACAACGCAACTGAACATTAATGTGGTGGGCGATTTCCCTTGGTTCGAAACCCAATGGGAAGATGTAAGCAGAAGGGCACGCTCGGTTTCACTTTCGGCTTCGGGTAAAAGAGTAATCATGGAAGCCAGAGGTGAAATATTCACGGTACCTACCGAATTTGGCGATGCCCGAAATATTACACAAAGCTCGAATACAGCCGATCGTGCACCAATTTGGTCGCCTAATGGAGATCAAATTGCTTGGTTTTCAGACGCTAGTGGGAAAGGATATGCATTAATGCTCGCCAACCAAGACGGCCTTTCTGAAGCAGAAAGCATTAGCATTGGAGAATCAAAAATGGCGTGGGAACCTACTTGGTCGCCTGATGGAAAGAAAATCGCTTTTGTAGACGATGATGTAAGAATTAGAGTATTGGACTTAGCAAGCAAAACGATTATCACTGCCGATGTTGGCGGAAGTAATCTAGAGCGTGGCTCAACCGGTATTACTTGGTCTCCCGACTCAAAATATCTGGCCTATGCCAAATCAGGTTTCAATAACCTCAGAAGAATCATGGTATGGTCATCCGTTGATAAAAGCATTAAAACCGTTACCAACGAAATGGCAGACTCCTTCTCTCCTGCCTGGGATTTAGACGGAAAACATATGTATTTCTTAGCCAGCACGGATTTAGCCTTAGCTTCTGGCTGGGCAAATACCAGCTCAATGTCTGCTGACCCTCAATACGCGGCCTATGTTATGCTACTTCAAGAAGATGCCATATCTCCTTTTGTTCCGCGCAGCGATGAAGAAGAAGCGAAAAAGAAAGAGGAGGAAGACAAAGAAGATAAAGACAAGGACAAGAGCAAGGAAGCCGCAGATGAGAAGAAAGATGAGGCATTACGCATTGATGTTCAAAACATTGAAAGACGCACCATTACCCTTCCGCTGCCAGTTTCCAACTATACTTCTACAATGGCTGGCCCGAAAGGAAGCGTATTTATTGGTGAAAGGAAGCCCGGTAGCTTTAGTCTAACCTTGAACAAATTCACCCTAGAAAAAAGGGAGTCTGAAGAATTCCTTACAGGAGTAGGTCAATACTCTATTTCGGCAGACGGTAAAAAAATGCTAGTTCAGGTGAACGGAAGTTGGCAGGTAACCAGCCCTTCTGGTTCAAGTGGGAAAGGTGGGAAATCGGTCAAAGTCGATCTTCAAATGAAACTAGACCGTGGGCAAGAATGGAAGCAGATGTTCGAAGAGGCTTGGCGCTATGAAAGAGACTATTTCTATGATCCGAATATGCACGGTCGTGATTGGCAGAAAGTATATGAAAGATATGCTCCGCTTGTTCCGTACATCCGTCACAGAACCGATTTGAATTACATTTTAGACCAAGTCAATGGAGAAATGTCTGTAGGCCACAGTTTTGTTGGCGGTGGAGATTTTCCTTCCGTTGATCGTTCTAAAGTAGGGCTACTAGGCGCTAACCTCGTGGCGGACAAAAACTACTGGAAGATCACGAGAATCTTTACCACAGAAAGCTGGAACCCTGGCCTTACCAGTCCACTAGACAGGCCCGGCATGAAAGTAAAAGAAGGCTATTATTTGGTTGGAATTAATGGGAAAGAGCTAACGACCTATGAAAACCCATTTGAATTTCTGGATGGAACATTAGGCCAGCAAACCCTCTTGCACTTCAATGACAAACCAAGTTTTAAAGATTCATGGACAGAAATTGCAGAACCAATCAGCAGTGAGAATGCTTTGAGGCAAAGGGCTTGGGTGGAAGACAACAGGCGCAAAGTAGATGAGCTCTCAAACGGCCGTTTGGCCTACGTGTGGATCCCCAACACCAGTGGCCCTGGCTATGTGTCATTTAACCGTTATTACTTCGCTCAGCAGCACAAAGAAGGAGCCGTAATTGACGAACGTTTTAATGGCGGTGGTTTACTCGATGATTACATGGTCGACTTAATGACCCGCGAGGTAAGAGCAGGGCTCACCAATGAAGTACCGAATGGTAGACCATTTCAGCTACCAGCAGGTATTTTGGGGCCAAAAGTGTTATTGATCAACGAAATGGCTGGTTCTGGAGGAGATTTCTTCCCTTGGGTTTTCCGTCAGCAGAAAGCAGGACAATTGATCGGTGCGACCACTTGGGGTGGACTAGTTAAATCTTCTACACATTATGCTTTAGTCGATGGCGGTTCACTTACTGCGCCAGACAACGCAGTTTTCGACCCAATTAAAAACGAATGGGTAGCGGAAAATAAGGGAGTAGCCCCAGATATTGCTGTAAGACAGGATGCCAAGGCTTTAT
>CAXBPM010000222.1:0-5977 GCA_963977345.1 uncultured Roseivirga sp. | reverse complement strand
ATCAACTTCGGGATGGGAAGCGCCATGGCGGCCACCGTTATGGATTTACTCTCTTCTATTGCTCCAAAAGCTGTTCTGTTTTTGGGTAAATGTGGTGGCTTGAAAAAGAAAACTGCCATTGGCGATTTAATACTCCCTATTGCAGCCATTCGTGGTGAAGGTACTAGTGACGATTATATGCCTCCTGAAATCCCAGCATTGCCTTCTTTCCGTTTACAGCGTGCAGTATCTTCAATGATCAAGAAGCACGAACGTGATTACTGGACTGGCACTTGCTACACCACCAACCGTAGAGTTTGGGAACACGATAGGGCTTTCAAGAAATACCTTCGTAAAATTAGAGCGATGGCCGTTGACATGGAAACTGCTACTATTTTTACTGTGGGCTTCGTAAATCAGATCCCTCATGGCGCCCTCCTTTTGGTTTCTGACAATCCAATGATTGCAGAAGGAGTAAAAACAGAAGAAAGTGACAAAAAAGTCACCTCAAACTTCGTGAATGACCATTTAGAAATAGGAATTGATTCACTCCGAGAACTCAGAGACTCAGGTGATTCTGTAAAACATTTAAGATTCGAATAATGAAGAAATTATTAGCGATTGCCGCAGTGATGTTTTTACTGTGGTCATGTGGTGGAAAACAACAAGCCGACCTGATCATTCATAATGCAACTGTTTACACTGTAAATGATGAGTTTACGGTAGCTACGGCTTTTGCCGTGAAGGATGGGAAGTTTATCGGTGTTGGGTCAGACGAAGACATTCTGAAAGACTTTGAGTCTGACGAAACCATTAACCTAGAAGGTGCTCCTGTTTACCCTGGGCTTATTGATGCACATGCGCATTTCTACCGCTATGGTTTAGGTTTGAAAAATGCCGATTTAGTGGGCACCAAGTCCTTCGATGAAATTTTGGAGATTCTTCAAGCACACCGCGAAAAATACCCAGACGATGAATGGATTGTAGGACGTGGTTGGGATCAAAATGACTGGGAGAACAAAGAATTCCCTAGTAAAGAAAAGCTAGACAAGCTATTCCCTGATGTTCCCGTATTCATTTCAAGAGTTGACGGTCATGCGGCTTTAGCAAACTCTTCTGCCATGAGTCAAAGTGAGATTTTCGGCAACACAAAGGAAGTAACCGGAGGTAAAATCTATTTTGATAAGGACGGAAAGCCAACAGGGCTATTGGTAGACAACGCTATGGATTTGATAGGAAAGTACATTCCTGAGCAAACCCGTGCCGACCAAATTGAAGCACTTATCATGGCACAACAGAACTGCTTTGCCGTTGGACTTACGGGTGTTGTTGATGCTGGTTTGGAAGTAAGCACAATTGAATTAATCGATTCGTTGAACAAGTCTGGCGAATTAAAAATGAGGCTTTATGCCATGGTTGCTCCTTCGGAACAGAGTATAGATTACTTTAAAAAGAAGGGCAAAATCAAAACTGATTACCTCAATGTGCGCTCGTTTAAAGTATATGGCGATGGAGCCTTAGGTTCTCGTGGCGCAAATCTTTTAAGTGATTACTCTGATGACCCAGGAAACGCAGGTTTCCTCTTAGAAACTGAAGCCAATTATGATGAATTAGCGAGGACCATTTATGATATGGGCTTTCAAATGAACACCCATTGTATTGGCGACAGGACCGATCGTGTTATTCTAGATATCTATGGCAAGTACCTTCCTGAAGGCAACGACTTAAGATGGAAGATTGAACACGCACAGGTCGTTTCTAAAGAAGATGTCCCTAAGTTCGGCCAGTACAATATTATCCCGTCAGTTCAACCCACACATGCTACTTCAGATATGTATTGGGCTGTTGAAAGACTAGGAGAGGACAGAGTAAAAACTGCTTATGCCTATAAGGACTTACTTGACCAAAACGGTTATATCGCATTAGGTAGCGACTTCCCTGTTGAGAACATTAACCCAATGTATGGTTTTCATGCTGCGGTTGCCCGTCAGGACGCTGAAAACTGGCCAGAAGGTGGATGGCAGGCTGAAAATAAAATCAGCAGAGAAGAGGCCTTAAGAGGCATGACCATTTGGGCCGCTTATTCCAATTTTGAAGAAGATGAAAAGGGAAGTATTGAAGTAGGTAAGTTTGCCGATTTCATCTTCACCCAAAAGGACATGATGAAAGCGCCAGAATCAGAATTGAGAAACCTAAAAGTAAAAGCTACTTACTTGAATGGAAAGAAGGTGTATTAAAAAAAGCACTGTCTTAATAATTATAACAAAGGGGTTCTCTTACATCAGAGAACCCCTTTGTTATTTTAGATCGAATCTATTCTAAGAATCTTGAACGGTTTTACTCATTCTAATAAGTAACCTATATCACACATCCCAGAGATACTAGAAAGACAGCCCTTAAGTCATTAACCATAAATAGCACTTTATTCATTAGGCAAAAAAAAAGCTACCAAAATGGTAGCCTTTTTATATAAAGTAGTTTTTCAAAACTAGTTGTTATCTGATTTTTTAGGAGCTGCATAAATGATCTTACGAGCATTCGCTTCTCTCAATTCATTCTGAATATCAACGATAATCCCCATTTTGGTATCCTTATCTACTTTTAGAGAAATCGTGATTTGATCACGTTCAACTTCACTCAATTGATCTTTCTCAACGTTCACCCATTGAACAATTCCGCTAATAGGAATAAACGCATCGTTAGCTTGAACCAATGATTCAGTACCAAAAATTTCTGGTTCTTTAGGTTCTCCCACGTATAGATAGGTTACAAGTTTCTTCTTTTCAAGCTTCACTAATTGTTCTGCTCTTGGAATTTCTTGTTTTACCAAAACCTCTGTCTCTCTCATCACAGTAGTTACCATGAAGAAAAACAAAAGCATAAAGATAATATCAGGTAATGCTGCAGTTGGAATCTCCTGAGTCGACTCACTTTTTTTCTTAAACTTTGACATATTACCCTCCTACTTTACTTGGTTCTGCAATTGAGATCGCTTTAGGAATTCCTGAACGAGCTCTCTCATATAAATCCAAATCTCTTGGATCGTTTCTATTCAATTTTCTAAATTCCTCATCGGTTAAGCCTACCCTTTCACCATATACTCGGTTATAGGCAGCATTCAACTGATCCAAAATTTGAATGAAAATCTCATAACTACTTCCCCTATCCGCTTTAAGCGACACAATAGCAGCATTTGGCCCATCAGATGATTTGTCTGATCTCAAACCGTTATTAATGTATGCTTTCATCGTTGCAGGCAAAGACTCATAGGTTTGTCTATCACTCACTTTTTCACCGGTAGGGCCTTTCTCAACGTCAGACATTTTCCCGAAATTCAAAATAAAGTCATAAACCATATCTCCTATCAAAGAAGGGTCATCTAGTGTTTCTCCTTCCACCAACAGCAAATTCAAAGAGTTTACCTGAATTTTAAAGATATTTCTCTCCTGTTGCTTTACTGGGTCTGGTTCTTCTTCATCCTGTTTAGGAGGAAGTAACAAGGTCAAACCTTTGTTGGTGGCGATTTGAGTAGTTACCAGAAAGAATATCAATAGTAGGAAAGCGATGTCGGCCATTGAGCCTGCATTCACTTCCTGACTTCCTCTGTTTTTACTTCTTGCCATAATAAATTATCTAACGACTCTAGCGATTGACGAATAAACTAACCCTACAACGGCTACTATAAGCAGCACTAAAGTTGTGGTCATTGCTCCACCTATTAGTCTATAGGTAGTTAAGGTAGATGCTGCAGAGGGGTCTATATCGTTAGCAAAAAAAGCTTTTTGGCTAACAAGGTCAATTTCCGCAGGCGCCATTGAATATCCAATAAAGAATACCAATCCCAATACGACTATCCCAATACCGCTTTTCACCAAACTCTTAGGGTTACCAAAAGAGTTTACGAGGTTCATTACAATAGCAGCAACCGTTGCCACTATAAGCAGAATATAAGATGCGTATAATCCTAAATCAATTAATTGGTCCTGATCCATAATAATCTATTTACAGGTTAATTACTTAGATAAATTGTGCTTCACTAACAAATCAACCAAAGAGATTGAAGCGTCTTCCATTGAGTTAACAATTGAATCAATTTTAGAAACACAGTAGTTATAGAACAATTGAAGAATAATCGCAACGATCAAACCACCAACTGTTGTTAAAAGGGCCACTTTAATACCACCAGCAACCAATCCTGGAGAAATATCACCAGCTGCCTCAATAGCATCGAACGCGCCAATCATACCAATTACAGTACCCATGAAACCTAACATTGGAGCCAATGAGATAAATAGTGAAATCCAAACTAGACCTCTTTCTAACCTACCCATTTCTACAGAGCCATAAGCAATCACTGATTTTTCAACCATTTCAATTCCTTCTGACATCCTCATAAGACCTTGAGTAAAGATGGATGCGACTGGACCTCTAGTGTTTTTAGTCACTTCTTTAGCAGCCTCAACTCCACCAGACTCAAGAGCGTCTTCTACTTTGCTCAAAAGTTTGTTTGTGTTGGTAGTTGCCATATTAAGGCTGATAATTCTTTCGATTGAGATAGCAAGTCCCAGAATTAAACAGATTAATACAGGAGACATAAACTTAGGATCTCCTTCAATAAATTTTTGTTTGATGACTTGGTCTAAAGACTCTGCTGGCATATCTGCCATTTCATCTGAATAGTCAGGTGATTCTGGAATGGTGTTTTCTACTTGCTCTGCTGCACCATCTTGGGCATCGTCCTGAGCGTAAGCATTGAATCCAATCGACAGAGCGCCTAAGATCATCAATAGTGAGAATAACTTTTTCATAGTCTAGTTTTGATTAATAAAGGTTAAAACGGTTTCTAAATTATTAATAATTATTGTTAAAAGAAATTATACTTAAGTTTTTAGTTGATCATGCGGAGAGAGAGGGATTCGAACCCTCGATACCCTTTCGAGTATACACGCTTTCCAAGCGTGCTCCTTCAGCCACTCGGACACCTCTCCTCAACTTTTATCAACAAATGCGCTTATCGCAAGGTGACAAATAAATCAATAAAATAAACTTAATGCAAATTGATTTTTGTTTTTGTCAGTCATTAAAAGTCAGTTCATTTCGCCAGAGATTGGAGAGACCAATTTTTCCCTAAGTTCATCTAATTCAGTGCTTCTACCAAATAAGTGCATCATTTTAGTTGTAGCAGCCTCAGTTGTTAAGTTCCCGCCACTGATAATACCTATGCGATTTAAGGCACTGCTGGCCTCATATTTACCTTGAATAACGTTACCTCCATTACATTGTGAGACATTCAATACAACAACTCCCTTGTTTACAGCACTTTCCAATAAGTCTAAAAACCAAGGTTGATGCGGAACATTACCAGAACCATAGCTCTCCATGATCACTCCCTTAATAGTAGGCGTATTCAATAAGTGACTTACTACTTGCTCGTTAATACCTGGAAACAGCTTTAAAATGACAATATCATCCTTTAATTCAGGATAAAATATAAGTTCAGCAGCGGGGTCGTAGGGCTTTAAAACTGCATAATTATAATCTATTACGATACCTGCTTCTGCCAATGCTGGGTAGTTCTCAGTCTCAAAAGCATCGAAATGACGACTTTCAACTTTTTTTGAACGGTTGCCACGTAACAATAAGTGGTTAAAAAAGATACAAACTTCTGAAATCACTGGCGCTCCACCCCTCTTATCCGCTGCAATTTCTAAGGCGGTAACGAAGTTTTCTCTCCCATCCGACCTTGGTGAAGCGATGGGTAATTGGGCCCCTGTGAAAATAACAGGCTTGTTCAATCCTTGAAGCATAAAGCTCAGGGCCGAGGCAGAATACGCCATGGTATCGGTACCGTGCAATACGATAAAACCATCGTAAGCAGTATAATTATCTTTGATGGTTTGCCCGATCTGCACCCAATGCTCAACTTTTACATTGGATGAATCTATCGGAGGATCGAATGAAATTACAGATAGGTTAATATTTAATTCCTTTAGTACAG
>CAXBPM010000221.1:0-5991 GCA_963977345.1 uncultured Roseivirga sp. | reverse complement strand
AGAAACTTGATGTGTAGCTGTATTCCAGTTTCAGATTACGCTCCAGAAGAAGCTGTGGTATAAGCCAAAGCTCTGATAGAAAATACAAACGCCTCGTTACGAAAAGTAGCGAGGCGTTTTTTATGCCCATAGTTTATTGTCTAAGTCTTTATAAGCCTTGGTGCAGCTTAAATAATTTCATTGTTAATGGCCCACTTAATCAGCCCAACTTGATTTTTAATACCAAGTTTAGAGTAAATATTGGATTTGTGAGTTTCTACTGTATAAGGGCTCAAACACAGTTTGTCGGCTATTTCATTGGTAGTGGCTTCGCTATATATCTCACGAACTATTTCAATCTCACGAGAAGAAAGCAAATCTCTTTTAGAGAAATTACTGAATTGGCCAGGCTTGTTTGGTTCAAGGAACGAGAGCATTAAATCATTATCAAAGTACTTTTGGCCACTATACACAGTTCTTATTGCAGATAGTATTTTCTCTTTATTTGCCTTTTTTAATAAGAATCCAGAGGCACCATTACTTATCATTTTCCGAGCCAATCGGGGATTGTCGTTCATGGTAAGCCCTAGTACATATACTTTTTCGAACTCTTTTTTAATCAACTTAGTGCATTCCAATCCATCCATTATGGGCATGTTAATGTCTAGTAAGACTACATCTACTTCTGTGTTTTTTAACAGTTTCAATACCTCTAACCCATTGCTGGCTTCCCCTACGAAAAGCATATCGGACTCAGATTCAAAAATGGCCTTTAAACCATCCACAATTACTTTGTGATCATCAGCTATGAGTATTTTTATTTTTTGCATAATCGGGAATCAATAGTTTAAAGCTAGTGCCGTTATTATTATCAATGTTTATAGTGCCCTTAAGTAAGTCCACTCGGGTTTGAATACTTTTTAAGCCTATACCCATTTGAACAGTCTTATTGTCGAATCCAATTCCGTCATCCCTAAACTCGATTTTGAGTGAACCCATATGATGTGAAATTTTGACAAAAATATTATTCGCTTGAGAATGTTTCAAGCTGTTGTTAATAAGCTCTTGAATGATTCTGTAGATCAAGAGTTCTTTATTTTTATCACTAGGGGGTAAATTTTCTATGTCATAATTAGCTCTAATTTTCGAGTTATGGATTACTTCTTCCAATAGGTCCAACAACGCATCCTTTAGCCCAAGTTTTTCAAGGTTCTCGGGTAAAAGATTCTGAGCAATCCTTCTTATTCCTCTATAGGTACTATCAAGTTGATCAAAGACTCCCTTGGACCAATGGCCCTTGATCTCTGGGTTGAATTGTTTGTTTAAAATCAATCTGATATTTGTCAACCTAACGCCAATTTCATCATGCAGGTCTTTGGCTATTCGCTCTCTTTCTTTCTCTTCACCCAACACCACAGCTTGAATGTTCTCTAATTTCCTCCTCACATTAATTCTTGTCATTTTGATATAGACCATAGTTAGGAAGATCAAAAGTAGGAGCGAGATACCGAGTAAAAATGAGGCCCACTTGTACTGACTATTGTATTTCTCTAAGGCCTGAACAGTTTTTGAGCTTTCGTATTCTTTGATTTCAATCATGGAGTTCATGCTACTGAGAAGGGTATTACTGGGTGCCATAAAGTAGAAAAAAACTTCAGGGTGTTTTGGGTCTTTTAATATCTCAATAGATTTTCTATAATAATTAAAGGCACTATCTGTATTGCTTACCTTCATGTATGCATTGGCCAAATCGTTATATAGAGCGTGTTTTTCTATGATATTTAGGACAGGTTGTGTCTTATCAACTTCTAAAGCCTCTATCAAATATTGAATTTGATCATTTACTAAACCCTTACGGGCTTGTGTTTGTGCCAATAAAACATGGCTAACAATAGTTTCCTTTGGGTAAAACGATTGGATACATTTTAGTGTTTGAAGTGATTTTTGATAATATTCAAGAGCCTGTTCATCATTTTTATGAACCTTATAGCAACCCCCAATTTTTTCATAAACGAGAGCGATATTATAGCCATCATCTGACTGATCTTTATATACCTCTATCAAAGAGAGAAATTGTGGGATAGCTTTTTCTATATGCCACCTCCCTAAATTTGCATCAGCCTCTAAAAAAAGAAAATCGGGATATGCTTTTAACTCGGGCTGTAGATCCAGCAGATGCTCTATTACTTTGGCCGCAGAATCGTAATAGCCGTAACTTAATTTCCCTCTTACTATCAAATGGTTAGCCAAGACAAGAGCAGATTTCGCATTAGGCTTTGCATAGGCCTTTTCTTTTAGACTATCAATGTTTATGTTCTTGAGGCTATCTCTATTGTATTCTCGATAATTACGGGATCGAAACTCATTTATAGCAGAGAGTTGCCCATGAACCATATTTTGAACGAGGAAAAGCACTAAGAACAAGTATTTGGCCATAATCTGAAGGATCAGAAGTCATATGTAATTTCGTGTTATTTCAGATAATTCAAATAGTTGGATTCAACTATTAAATAATATGGTTGAATCTCTCGATGCAATCCTTGTCCACAAAACGGATATTTGTAATGTTGATAAGATATGAATTTTGTTCCAGCCTATAAGAATAACTTGATACGGGATTGACTTATTAAATGGAGCTAGAAAATAGGAGAGTAAAAGTGCTCTTTAGAAGGGGGCAGATGTTAAGTTTTTCAGTCACATTAGATGATTTTATAACAAATAGACAATGAAATTCAGGAATAAAACACTGTTAACCTGCTACTTGTTATTCATAGTGCTCTGTTCTTGCGAGTCAAACCAAGATAATCCTGATTGCTCCTCCATGGAAACTTATTCAAACGATTTTAATTTCATCTCAACATCTAGGATACCAGGAAATTCTGACTTTTTTAGAACAAGCTATTTTACTGATGACGCTTTAATATTCGAAGATTCTAATCGGTCAATCACTGCGAAAGTCACAATTAATATCTTAGATGAGATGGACTTAGGTTATGACACCTTCATACTTGGTGGACAATATGAAGGTCGAGTAAAAGCGTCAGCCACTTATCGAACATCTAAAGATAACCCTTCACTTGATCATGGATTTCTTCAAATCACTTCATTTGATCCGGATTGTTTAACTATCAGTGGCACTTACGACATATTAGGATCAACGTTTGACCCGTCTTTAAACAGAACCTTGTTTCTAGGGATTGTAGGTACATTCAAAAATATAAGATATGAAAAGCCTTAAGATAAAATCTGTCTGGATAATCGTTTTATTTTTAATTCAATATTCGGTAATAGGTCAAATAATAGGGAGCAAGCCAACAGTTTCAATTAAAACATCTATTGAGTCAGAGTCCCCAATGTCTAATTTCAATAAAGAGGACGTTTTTAAATTCAGGACATTAATTGAGGCAAACCTTACTGCGCAGGCAGGTATTCAGTTGAATATTTCAATAAGAGAATTGGTGGTGACGGAGGTTTATTATAAATCAAAATACTACTCTCAGATTATTGGAAACAATTTGCCAGCAATACTAGAGAAAGGTGATTTTAAAATGGGTGCTGAAATCATTGTCAAGAATAAAAGCGGTAAATGGCAATCTTTCACTTTGCCCGCTAGATCAATCAGCACTAAGCCAAGTGGAGGGGTGGGCTATCCTACGGAGTTTTATGAATTCTCAAAAGATCAAAAAAGTAAATTTATAAATGCTTTCGGAGAAATGTCGACTGATGAATTTACTCGAAACATCTCTATATCATCGATCACCATTAGGGGGATTAGCTATAATTTTGGAGCAGATGACTTTTTTAGTCAAGTAAAGTTGCAAATGGATGAGCAAATAGGTGGCGATGCTAGAATTGAATCATTAAAAAAAGACTTAAGTGAGATAAAGGGTAGAGAGGGTACTAATTATGAGGGGCAACTAAAACTTCTGAAAGAATTGAATGAATTGAACCCCTCCCCTCAATATGAGGAAGAAATTCGCTCAGTAGAGCAGATGATTTTAGATGATAAAATGAATGAAAAAGAATTAGAGGGAAACAATGAATCCGACTCCTTTGATGATGTTTTAAAAGAGAATAATAATTCCGAGAAGTCATCACGAAAAACGCAGGAAGAGCTTTACAATGAGAGGATTCAAAAGCAGCAAGAAAGAAACAGTCAATTACAGGCTGCATCAATCGGAGCATCATCTTCATTCCTATATGTTCTTGGGGGTATGATCTATGAGAATATGGGTAAAGTTCCTAACCCAAAAAGGATTTATGGAGGAAATCAAATGTACTTGGCTTTAAATTATGGGTACTCAGCTACCAGTACGCCAATTCTTTTTAAGTCAGAGATGACTAGAGCACAAGGGCCGCCAACTGTATTGTTAGATGACTTAAGGACATTAACGATAAATTTTGATTTTAAAATTAAATTCGGGTACGAGTCGGATAATTTTGATGCAGGAATTTTCTACAATTTTCAACCTGGGGCTTCACCCGTTTTCGATGCCTTTAGTTTTAGTGATAATTATGGACTGAATGTAGCTTTTGGGACGTCAAAAATAAAAGCCTTTTCAACTGTCAGGCTTGGTAACTACAATATTTCTAAAACTCCACGGTCCGATCCAGAAGAATTGGGGTCAGGTAAGATAGAATCTGCCTTTCAGGATTTAGAAATTGGTTTACGTTACACGTTTTGGGATAATTCATTTAATCGAAACCATCTTTCAATTTCTTTAATCAACCAAAGTCCATCAAGTAAAAGCTTAGGATTAATCAGTCGGTTAACGTCTGGGGCTGATGAAAGAAGAATGTATGGTTTTTTTTATGATATCAAAAATAAGAGTGAGCCCTCAAGAGTTTGGGAGGATTATGTAATACAAGGTTATTCTTTCAATTGGACAAAAGAACATTCATTCGAGTTTTTCATCAGAGCCTTTCCAGAGTTTCCAATTTTAGGTTTACTTGACAGAGCTTATAATAATGGCACTCAGGATTTTGCTGATCGAACGAAGGCGCCTATGATGTTGGAAATAGGGTTTGTAAGGCAGTTTAAAATTTTCTCACTGAAATGAAGTTAAGAACTATTTTATTTTTGTTTATTCTATTTTACTGTTTTAACAACATTGGGTTTTCTCAAGAATTCAAAGTTTATGATTCATTTGAGATTACTGACCAATGGCTTATCTCCAATGAACCTAAAAAGTATTACTTCTATGAGGGGGATGAGATTAAAATAGATGTTGAGCTTGCTAAGAAGAGAGCTTTTAAAATAGTTATTGTTAAAACGATAACGGATGATTTTAGGTCGACTAAAAATGATTTTTGGGAATCAGAACGATTTAAAGAAAGTTTTTCCTTGAACAGGTTAATTGAATCCGAAGGCGTTTATGGGATTTATTTTGTCACCACAACACCAAAATATTCAGCCAATGTATCAATTAAAAGAATTGATGAAGACCAACCAAATGCGCCAATATTTTTAGAGAACAGGTGGGGAACATTTGGGTCATTTGAGCATTTAGATTTTTGGGATAATCATGTGAAAACTGATTATGCTTCTACCTACGTTGCAAAAATCGGTAAAGAATCTAATTACGATTGGGTAGAACTTGAAAAGGGTGATCTGCTCATGATAGAAATAGAATCAGATAAGGAGATTACTCTTGACTTAAGTGAATTTACATCGGAACAGTCCTTCTATTCTCAACATGGAAGAAAACATAAAGTAATTATCAAGGCTTCTGAGTTCTTCAGGCTTTCCATTAAAACATATTGGGACGGTTTTAAAGACCCCGAGAATGGAGAGATTAAAGTGACAAAAGGTCATTAACCTAAACACGAATCAATTTGTATTCACCTTCACTCAATCAACATTCAGTGGACGGCAGGGAGCTACACTATTACGATTAATAAATAATCATAGCCTTGACTCAAAATACAAACGCCTCGTTACGAAAAGTAGCGAGGCGTTTTTTTATGCTTGCTGAAGCGATTCTTCGCTGCGTTGATATTTGCTGTAAAATT
>CAXBPM010000220.1:0-6000 GCA_963977345.1 uncultured Roseivirga sp. | reverse complement strand
TTATCATATGTAAAAAAGCTCTTAGCATAGAATGGGAGCCTCCAGCTTTTTAGATGATTGCCCTTCAGATCATAAGAGAGTAAGCGACTTCTGTTAATATCGGACACGAAAATGCGATCTCCATCCACCCAGAAACTCCAGATGAACTCATACTCTCCCGGGCCATTTCCTACATGGCTAAACTTACTAATGAACTCGCCATTTTTAGTGAAAGAATAAATATTGCCATCATTCCCACTTGGAAAAACAATCCTATCCTCTGTACTATATACTTGCTGAACATAGCTTAACAACGACTCTTCAGTCTCTTCAAAGCGCATGATTTCAACTTCTTCAATCAATTCAAAAATTGAAACAGGTTTGGCCTCCGTATCGATTTTAAAAGTTTTGAATGCTTCTTTAGCAATAACTTGCTCAGTCTCCTGCTGTTCCTGATCCGAAGCGCAAGACACCAGACTCAAAAACAATATTATTAATGTGTATTTGACTTTCATTTTTTCAACTCTTTAAACTTCATCCACATCACCAATGGATTTTCAGAGGATTCAATCTTTTCCAAAGTAGTGCCCTCACGGTAATTGATTTGATTTTCATCCAGCGCAGATAAAATATTAGGAACATCGGCTGTGGTGACAGAAAACATCAGCCGATCATTTTCCCAGCCCAAGTATAAAAACTCTTCATTCACTGATTTTCCCTTCTGCATTCCTATTCGCTTTACCTTCCCACTCATTCTGTCAATTAAAAAATACTCCCAATGCGAATAGCCAATCAAGGCATCTGCATAAATGTATTTTTGCCCAATCGCCATGCCTAGATACCAAGCTTTATTCTCAGTTTCTACCTCCTCTAAATGTTGGTAAGTAGGCACAGGTTTGTCTCCCCAAAACCAATCCTCCTTAAAATCAAAATGCACCAAGGGAGCAAATTTATCATTTGTATAGGCGTAAATGGTATCGCTGAAAACCCTAAAAAGCTGCACTCCATCTTGGTAGGGAATCACTGTTGAGTAAGCATTAAATCCCATCAATTCATCAGGTGCCTTGTCGTATTTCAGAAATGCTTTTTCAAGTTTTAAATCTTTGCTCAGCTTCGCGAATTTGTAATAAGAGCTGTCATTGATAGAATGAAAATTCATTTCAGCAACGTAGCCATCTTTATAAGGCCGAATATCTCCAACACGAAGTTGATCGGGTAATCTACGTGAGTCGACAAACTCACCTTCAGGAGTGTAGCGGTAAATCATCGATTTGGGCATCGAATACACCGCGACCAAACCGTTCTCTATCCATAAACTTTCGATTGATCTGTACTCTTCTGGTCCCTGTCCTTGCCGGTTTATTTTATTCTTGAAATTTCCATTTTCGTCAAAAAAGTAGATTGTCATATGCTCATTCGTACCCATCTTTTTATCTGTATGAAAGACAAAGCCATCATCGAGCCTATTGATTTTGCGGATCGTAGATAAAAGCGACTCATCGGTTTCCTCAAATTGCATTAGCTCTACCGATTCAATCATGTCCACAAAACTCTCTTTGGGCAGGTTCAAATCGAGATGATATGATTTGAAGTCGTCTAAATTCGTGGCTTCCTTGTCATTTACGCTTCCCTTTTCAGAACAGCTTAAAACAAGCGCAAGCATCAAAAAACTGAATAGTTTACTTTTCATTTCTAAAATCTAGCTACTAAATACTACGTACTCTCTACTCAATACTCCTCCTTAAACCTCACCCACATCAGCACCGGATTTTCTGAAGATTCAATTTCTTCTAGAGTAGTGCCTTGGCGGTATTTGACTTGTTCAGACTTTAACCCAGAGATTAAATCTACTGCATCATAAGCAGGCATTGAAACCAAGAGTCGATCTCCATCCCATTGAATCGGGTAAAAACCAATATATTCTCCATCCTTTTTCTTTAGCTCAATTCTAAATTGCCCGCCCGTTTCTCTGTCCAACATAGTAACCACTCCTTCGCCAAAACCCAGTCCATAGGAAAGGTATATATACTTCTCTCCCAAGTGAGATTCAACCGCCCACACCTTCTTCTTTTCGCCCACAAAGTTCATGGCTTGACCTGGCTTAGCCTGTACTTCAGGATCAGACCAGAGCCAGTCATTCCCAAAATCCAAAACAATAATTGGCTTTACTTCTCTGTCCTGAGAAATCAGATAAATGGTATCGTTAAGTACCGTTCTATAGACAACGTTTCCTTTGTATTTATTAAAGGTATTCCAAGTCAAACTCATGAAGTCTTGCACATCCTTGCGAGGTAAAGCCGTTGATTGCTTTTTAAAATCGAGTCCCAAGAACACCAGCATCAGTTTCCAGTTATCATCACGATAATGGGCCAAATACCCATCGTTTAGTGGGAAGATATCTTGATACCCTTCATCTACTTTGGCCGATGAAATAAACCTCCCCTGAAAACTATACTCTAGAACACGGTTAGTCACTTTTGAGTAGATAAAAACAGTATTCCCCTTTACCCATAAGTTTTGGATATTTTGGTATTCTTCTGGCCCCTCTCCTTTATGATTGAATTTGTTGATGAACTCGCCCAATTGGCTATAAATAAATATATCCCACTCGCTTGTGGTTGTAAAAACAAATTTGTCTGGGCTTTTAATGAGTGAACGAATTTCAGTGATTAAGCCTTCCTGACCTTCTTCCAAGTGTATCAACTCTATTTCATCAATCACATCTAAAAGCTTGAATTCTTCTGCTTCTATGTCAATGGGGAGCACTTTGAATTCATCCAGATTAGTGGCATCCCTATAATTAACCTCTCCCTTTTGAGCACAGCCTAAAACAAGCGCAAGCATTAAAGAACAGAATAATTTATTCTTCATTTCAAAATCTAGTTACTCAATACTATGTACTCTCTACTTAAATTTCACCCACATCAACACAGGGTTTTCAGAAGATTCTATTTCTTCTAAAGTGGTGCCTTGACGGAATTTGATTTGGTCTTCGCTAAGTTCAGAGAGAAAAGAGGCTACGTCTGGAGATTGAATGGTATAAATCATTTGCTCATTGTCCCAGCGGAGGGCGATTGCCACATTATTCGACTTATCTGCTTTTCTCATATCCACGTTGTGAACAGCTCCCGTGGCTCGATCAATAAAAAAACCTGGAACTATCCTCCCCTCAGATGAACCACTATAGACAGATACCCAAATTCGGTTCGCTCCAATCTTGGTATCAGCAGACCAAACCTTCTCAGTACTCCTCATTTCTGAAATAAACACTTCGGTAACATCCCTGCTTTCTTTCCAATACCAATCATTCCCAAAGTTCAAGTGTAAGAGTGGAGTAAAGCCATTATCACTCAAATAATACACGGTGTCGCTCATTGCTCTATGCAGCGTCACCCCATCCTTGTAAGGGACTACCGGATTGGCGCTAAATCCAAGACCAACTGACATTCGGTTGTCCACAGGTAAATACATACCACTCAGTTTTAAGTCCTTATCCAGTCTGGCATACCTATAATATGAAGTATCGTTGATTAATCCATAATTCATATCCATTGCATAACCTCCCTTATAACTATAGATATGACCAGGAGACACTGGCAGTCTTTCTGACCTGATAAAATTACCCTTTAGGCCGTAACGCTTTACTGTGGATTGACTACTCGTGTAAATCGCCAAAGTATCACCTTCCAACCACAGATCGGTAATACCTAAATACTCCTCAGGCCCTTCTCCTTTCCTATTGATTTTGCGTACAAAACCCCCACTCATGTCAAAAACAAATACATCGGATTCTCTTCCACTGGCGAAGACTAACTGATCATTCGTTTGGTGTACAGCATAGATATAAGTCAATAAGGAGTTATCGGTTTCTTCCATACGCACCAATTCCACCGATTCAATTAAATCAGCAAAACGCTCTACAGGGAGATCAATATCCAGACGGTAGGACTTAAAGTCATCGGTGACCACAACGGCTTCACTTTCTTTTTCGGAAGTGTTTTTTGAGCATGAAAATGTGACCAACAGTAGGAGAAAAAATAGGCTAAACTGCTTCATAGTTTTTTTGAGGTTGAAGAAAGTTTGAACTTGCTTAAGGAGCCAAACATTCACTAACAAGAATAACTAAAAGAATAGTCGTATCAAAAGAATAACAGATCAAATTTGATTTTGTGTATTCTATAGTTTTCAGATAAAATAAGGTAAAAAATGCAGCAGCTATCCCAAACAGCATCGCGGCCATATGAAACCCATTGTCATTTTCACACCAAGCCGAAACCCGTGATTAAATCTCCTTTCGGCATGACATATATCAGTATTCGGCAACTAGGCATGCGCTAATTTCATAACATGAAAACAAAAGCATTTAAACTACTGATCGTTTGCGGATTATGTCTGATAATCATCACTGGTATTGTGCTTCTATTCGAAACCATCTAACTATTGAGATTATGAAAAAGAATATGGGAAGTGCAGACAAAGCTGTAAGGATTTTACTCACCGTTGCTATTGCGATACTTTATTTTGGCAACATAGTGACAGGTACTTTGGGCATCGTATTATTGGCGTTGGCCGCAGTATTTCTTCTGACCAGCTTGGTGAGCTTTTGCCCACTTTATACGCTTGTAGGACTCAATACTTGTCCAGCAAAAAAATAGCATAAAAAGAGGCCATCGGATTGAATCCAATGGCCTCTTTACTAAAAACCATAAGAGATTTTCATTTTTTTGAAAAGTCTTTAATACGGATGCGTACTAAAACTGGGTTTTCGGACGATGCTATTTCTTCTAAACTAGTCCCTCCACGGAAAGACCAATTCTTTGCACTAGCTTCAGTTACCAAACCAACAGCATCCATTGCAGGAAGAAAGGCATAAAATGTGTCGTCAGACTCCCAAAGGCTCACCTGTAAATCGAAGGGTTGTTTTTTTGACGTCCTCTCAAGGTCGATGAGAATGGTTTCAGCATTTCTTCTGTCAATCACATGTTCCAACCTTAGCTTGCCACTTTTTCCGTAGAGTGATGAGGTAATAATATACCGTGAACCTACTTTAGGTTTAATAGACCAAACCTTGTCTCCTTCTCTTAAGCCTTTGATCACATCAGGGCTAAAAGGGTCATAATCATCCCAATGCCAATTGTTGCCAAATTCGAAGTGTATAAATGGAACGAACTTATCCTTCTGATACAAATAGACAGTATCTGATGCGGGTCTATAAAAGCCGATGGATTCTTTATATTCAAACAGTGAGCTATACGAAGTCATGGCGCCAGCTGAAGAGGCTTTTTTGAATGGCAAATACCTTCCGGTGATGCCCATATTCCCATCAAGCTGTACCACGTTATAACTAGCCCCATCATCAAGACTATTGAAGCCCATATCAAGGAAGTAATTTTTAGAATCACCCAACACATGTCCTGCAGGCAATTCCAGTTTATTGCTACTCACAAAATCACCATTGAGCTGATACCGTTTAATGCCTTTTTGATAAGTATAGACTACTATTAAATCGCCTTCCACCCACATATCTTTTAGAGAAGGATACTCTTCTGGACTACTTCCGAGTCGATTGATTCGGTTGATGAGCTTACCCTGACTGTCAAAGACGAATATATCTCCTTTGAATCTATTGCCCACGAACACGAACTTATCTCCGACTACTTGGACATCTCCAACGCTCCCTAATAAAGATTCTGGCGTTTCTTCTAATCGGATAAATTCAATTTCTTCAATGAGGTCGGTGAGCTTGATTTTTCGATCATTCTTGCTCAGGTCATAAGACACGAAGGAGTCCGAGACTTTTCCCTGCCCAATAACTTGAGCAGAGAAAAGGCACATGATAGCTAAGGCTTGTAGACAACGAATTAGCTTTATTTGATCATAAAATTTCCGCATATACCAATATAATCTATATCAGACTATACCGCATATTCAAATAGTGATGAACGGACTGATTTTGTTAAATCACTCCTAAATCTTTACCCACTTCGGTAAAGGCTTGAATGGCTTTGTCTAAATGATGTC
>CAXBPM010000219.1:0-6014 GCA_963977345.1 uncultured Roseivirga sp. | reverse complement strand
GTCCACAAGCGTTGGTAAAGATGGTGGCGTTCAAGTTTTCGAAAATACCTAAAAGACCATCTCTTTCGGCTGTATAGCGTACTTGTTCTGAACCTGGGTTGATCCCAAATTCAGACTTCGTTTTTAAATTCTTGTCAATTGCTTGTTGCGCGATAGAAGAAGCTCTTGATAAATCTTCGTAAGATGAGTTGGTACAAGACCCGATCAATCCCCATTCTACGTCCATTGGCCAACCATTTTTCTCAGCTTCCTCTTTCATTTTAGAAACAGGAGTAGCTCTGTCTGGCGTAAATGGTCCGTTGATGTACGGCTCAAGTTCGTCTAAGTTAATTTCGATGACTTGATCGAAGTATTTTTGTGGGTTAGCGTAAACTTCATCGTCACCAGTAAGGTGCTCGCGAATGCCGTTGGCTAATTCAGCTACATCGGCTCTGCCTGTAGCACTTAGGTAGCGATCCATTGAATCGTCATAACCAAAAGTAGAAGTAGTAGCACCAATTTCGGCACCCATATTACAAATGGTTCCTTTACCCGTAGCCGACATTGAAGTAGCGCCTGGGCCGAAATATTCTACAATAGCACCTGTTCCACCTTTTACAGTAAGAATACCAGCTACTTTAAGAATTACGTCTTTTGCAGCTGTCCAGCCACTTAGTTTACCCGTAAGTTTTACACCAATGAGTTTTGGGAATTTTAGCTCCCAAGCCATGCCCGCCATCACGTCAACAGCGTCAGCACCACCAACACCAATGGCTACCATACCTAATCCGCCAGCATTTACCGTATGCGAATCGGTACCAATCATCATTCCACCAGGGAAAGCATAATTCTCTAATACCACTTGGTGAATAATACCTGCACCTGGTTTCCAGAAACCGATACCATATTTGTTAGAAACCGACTCTAGGAAGTTAAATACTTCGCCAGAAGCGGTCAATGAATTTCTTAAATCATCCTTAGCGCCTTCTTTGGCAAGGATTAAGTGATCGCAATGTACCGTTGAAGGAACTGCTGCGGTAGGCTTTCCAGCTTGCATAAACTGAAGCAAAGCCATTTGAGCCGTGGCATCTTGCATGGCCACGCGGTCTGGAGCAAAGTCCACATAAGACTTACCTCTTTCGAATGTTGAGGTGGCGTCTCCGTCCCAAAGGTGTGAGTAAAGAATTTTTTCTGATAGGGTTAGGGGTTTCCCAACTGCTTTTCGTGCGGCTGCAATACGTGAAGGGAACTTCGCGTAAACAGCTTTGATCATGTCTATGTCAAATGCCATAATGGATTTTTTGGGTTCTTGGGTATATAAAATTATAACTCGTCAAGGGTTGACAAAGTTATCACTTTTCGCAAATAATAAAATCAAGAGTTCAGACTAAAAAGCCTTGAAATTCAGTTTTACAATAGTTTTCGTGTTGAATCTTAAAAGATCAACAGAGAAAGCAGGAAGATAGCCATTCCTACGAGCATAATAATAAATGAGTAGGGAAGGATATCTTTTGCTTTAAGTTTGGTGATGCCCAATAGGGGCAACGCCCAAAAAGGCTGCAGCATATTGGTCAGTTGATCACCATAAGAAAGCGCCATAATGGTTTTTGGTATGGAAGCGCCAAGGTTTTGAGCTGCTTCGGTAACAATTGGGCCTTGCACTACCCATTGTCCGCCACCGCTAGGAACGAAAATATTCACAATGGCTGCGCTGAAGAAAGTGAAAATAGGCAAGGTGGTAGCATTTGAAATTTCCATAAAGCCTTGAGAGAATAGTGCGCCAAGGCCAGAATAGGTCATAATCCCCATGATGCCCGCATAAAGAGGGAATTGGATGATGATTCCTGCGGAACCCCCAATGGCCTCTTCGATAGCGGAAAGAAATTTGGCGAACGAACCATGAAGTAAAATGGCCAAACCAAAAAAGAAGAAGTTAATGTAGTTCAGGTCGATAAATGATAAGCCAACCAGAGATGGGCTGATCCATATTTTCCGTACAGCGATAAAGCAAATGATTCCGCCCAAAGCTATGGCTACAATTTTTGAATTGTCAATTCTTTCTGCTCCATGGCTTTTGTGACTTTCGTGATGTGTTTCTTTTCTAAATACTATATTGATTTCTGAGTCATGGCTTCTTTTTCCCAACAGATAGAATACCGAAGGAATGATAATGAGAAGTAGCGCAAATGTGATAATGTTAGACGATGAAAGTATCGTTTGATCGATGCCTATTTGCCCGATTTCCTGAATGAGAAAGTGATTATTGCTGGCTACAGCTAATGGGGCTGAACCCGAAAAGCCGCCATGAAAACACATCATGCCACTATAACCTGCCGCACCGAGTAAAGGGTAATTCATTTTCCATCCGTTGGCTTTGGCTCTTTCTGCTACTTTTCTGGCGAAAATGGCGCCAAATACTAAGCACAATCCCCAGTTGATCATACTCACTAAAATGGTAAGCAAACTAATGGTGAAAGCTGCTTTGGCCGATGTATTGCAATAAACAGTGAACCTATCAATAATGGAGTTGACAAAAGGGGTGAGCGCCAAGGCATGTCCTAAAATCAGGATCAAGGCCATTTGCATGGTGAACTCTAGCAGTTCCCAAAAACCAATTTCCCAATAGCCTAAAATAACCAGGCTATAAGCCGATCCCGCATTTTCTGGTCTATCGGTAAAGGCCAAAGCCAGTATAAAAGTGACCAAGGTTAGAATAACCGCAATCGAAAAAGGAGAGGGGAGAATTTGCCGTACAAAACGGAGGTATAAACTGTTTTTAGACATGGCTCAAAGCTAGCAAAATGGTGAATGCTTTACGATTTCATAATTGAGAATTTTCAGCCATGAGCCAATTCGTTTCAACATTTTGGTCTGTTAAAGTTAATCTTGATGAATTGACCGTATTCATAGAAAGAAAAAGGCCACTCAGAAATTCTGAGTGGCCTTTTTGGTGTTTAGTAATCTATTCTTTTATTCAAAGTCCTTGAAGTAACTCAAGTCAGCTTTGTCATAAGCAGTTTTAAACTTAGGCCAAGCAGTATTGAAGAACGTATTGATCGTATCCTCAGTAAGCTTAATCATTTGCTCTGCTTTTTTCACAGCATTCCTTTCAGTTTCACCAGGTGCTCCCATACGAGAGTTATTATATCTTCTGGCTTCTTGAATATAGTTGTTAGCAGTTGTAAAACGCTCTCTCACCACGGCCTGGCCTCTTTCACCAGGTAAACCGATCGTTAGTTTTCTAGCGGGCTCGAAACTCTCTTTTACTGCTTCAACAGCTTTTTTCAAGTCTTTCACTTTGTCAGCATCAACGTCTTTCATTTGTGCTTCCACTTTGTCAATGATGTCGTTCGCAGATCTAACACGATTTGTTACTTCAGCAAAAGATTGAGACATTTTCAAAACTTGATCTTCGAAAGCTTTATTGGCTTGAAGCTCAGACATACTGATTTCCATTCTTGGGTCAAGGTGTACTTTTACCATTTTAGAAACCTGCTGATCGCCAAATTCTAAAACCACTTTGTAAGTACCCGGTAAGGCCGATCCAGCAGATTGCTCACGATCTTGGCCTCCGCCACCACCGAAGCCGCCAAACCTACCGCCACCTCCTCCACCGGAGAATTCAACTGGGTAAGGGTTTCTTCTGTCCAAATTCCAAGATACAGTGTTGATTTCACCCTTCTTGATGTTTGAAGTTCTGGTGCGAATAGTGTCTCCACTAGCGTTTAGAACAATCATTTTCACTTTTGTAGGTAGCTTCTTAGCAGGAGCTTCTGTTGTTTCCGCTTCTTTGCTGTTACGCTTTCTACGCGATGATTTACTGTCGTCTGCCACTTCTTCTTTTTTGGCATCATCTCTTACCCAGAACTTCACATTAGCAGTACTCAAGTATTTGTTTTCACCTTCGAATGGGCCGCCATCGGCAGCGAAACGCATCCCAGGAGGCTGACGGTAAGTCATTTGATAAGCATCAGCTACATCGAACATTACGATATCTGTATTTTTAACAGTTTCAATGCCTTTAGTAGCCATTTCTCTTAAAGGTCTCAAGTCATCCAAAATATAGAAGGCTCTACCAAAAGTACCGATAACTAAATCGTCTTCTCTTTCTTGCCAAGCCAAATCCATGGTAGAAGCATTTGGATAACCATGGTTCCACTTGTTCCAGTTTTGAGCTTTATCAAAACTCACATACATTCCATTTTCAGTACCTAAGAAAATTAAATTAGGCTCTCTTTCATCCTGAAGAATAGAAAGTGTGTAACCGAACACATCGTTGTCATCTACAATTCTTGTCCAAGTTTGGCCGTAGTCTGCAGTATGGTATGCATAAGCAGTGAAGTTGTTTCTTCTGTAATCGTTAGCAATTACGAAGGCTTCACCAGCATTAAAAGTAGACGCTTTGATCTGAGGAATCCAGCTGCCAGCAGGTAAACCCGGAAGTTTTGCTGCTACGTTGGTCCAAGTCTTTCCTTTGTCTTTGGTTACTTGAACGTTTCCATCATCTGTTCCAGCCCAAATCACATTTCTGTCAACTGGACTTGGAGCAATAGCAATTATCGTAGTGTGGTTTTCAGCTCCAGTTGCATCAAGTGTTAAACCTCCACTTTCGTCTTGCTTTTGTTTTTCAGGATCGTTGGTAGATAGATCTGGAGAAATGATTGTCCAGTCATCTCCTCTGTTTGTGCTGTAATGAACAAACTGAGAACCGAAATAGACAGCATTTGAATTGTGTGGATCAATGGCCAATGGTGCATTCCAGTTGAATCGTATGTTGGTAGCTGTGTCAGGAGAAGTTGGCTGAATTGTTTTGGTATAGCCACTTACTTTATCATAACGAGTCACACTTCCTTGCTGTGACATGGTATAACCATATCTTGAATCATCAGGAATAGGAGCTACGTCAAAGCCGTCACCAAAGCTTAACTCTTGCCAATCATGGTTTCTAATTCCAGCGCGGTTAAATACATAAGCCGGCCCAACCCATGAACCGTTGTCTTGCATTCCACCATACACATTGTAAGGCATTTCATTATCTACATTTACATGGTAGAACTGACCAACAGGAAGTTTTTCAGTAAATCTCCATGTTTTGGCCATGTCTCGTGTAATGTTCAATCCACCATCATTACCATCAATCATATATGAAGGATCTTCTGGGTGAATCCACCATGCGTGGTGATCTGGGTGAACGCCAGAATAAGGGATGATTTCTTCCCAAGACTTTCCACCATCTTCTGACCTAGAAACTCTAGAGAAAAGGCTATATACTCTGTTTTCATTTTTTGTATCTACAAAGATGTCGGCATAATAGAATGGGCGATCACCAATGTTTTGGGTAGTAGCAGAAGCTGCTCTTAGTTCCCAGTTAATACCGCCATCTGTTGAACGATAAAGGCCATTGGCTTTTGACTCAATCATGGCATAAACGTAATCTGGTCTGCTTCTCGAAATTGCCAAACCAATTCTACCATAATCACCTTTTGGTAATCCTTTTTCTCCAGTAAGGTTTTTGAAAGTGTCACCACCATCGTTAGTTACATAAAGTCCCGAACCTGGGCCTCCTGATTTGAAGAACCAAGGCCATCTTTTGTGTTCCCACATGGCAACAAAGATCTTGTTTGGGTTAGAAGGGTCAGCAACCATGTCGGCTACCCCAGTAAGGTTGTTTGTATAAAGAATTTTCTCCCAAGTCTTCCCACCATCTTTGGTTCTGAAAAGACCTCTTTCCTCGTGTTCGCCCCAAGGAGAGCCGATTGCACCAACATATACAATGTCTGGATTGTCTGGGTGAATGTAGATTCTGTGGATGTTACGGGTTTTTTCAAGGCCCATCAAATCCCAAGTTTCACCACCATCGATAGAACGGTAAACACCATATCCACCACTAACAGAGTTACGTGGATTTCCTTCACCAGTACCTACCCAAATGATGTCTGGATTTTTCTGATAAATAGAAATAGCACCAATACCGAGTACTGCTTCATCGTCAAAAAGAGGCTCCCAATTAAGGCCACCACCAGTTGAACGCCATA
>CAXBPM010000218.1:0-6014 GCA_963977345.1 uncultured Roseivirga sp. | reverse complement strand
GAAAAGGCCACCGTTTTAGAAAAATACGGCATCGACCATTTGGTGAAAATCCCTTTCACCCAAGAGTTTGCCCAAATGAACAGCGAAGAATACATTCGTATCATTTTGAGTGAGCGTGTACACACCAAAAAGCTAATCATAGGCTACGATCACCGCTTTGGAAAAAACAGAGATGGTGGGCTGAAAGAGCTTCAAGTATTCGGACCAAAATACGGTTACGAAGTGGAAGAAATTCCAAGACAAGAGATTGATGAAATTGGGGTATCTTCAACCAAGATCAGAAGATCTTTAGAGACTGGAGATGTAAAAACTGCCAATGAATACTTGGGTCGCCCTTATTCCGTTGCCGGAATGGTGGTCCATGGAAAAAAACTAGGTCGGACTATTGGCTTTCCCACTGCTAATATTCACGTAAAGGAAAGTTATAAGCTTATCCCTGCAGATGGCATTTATGCCGTTCAGGTATGTAACAAATACGAAAAAAGAGATGGGATGCTTAACATTGGCAACCGCCCAACCATTGGTGGCGATGATAAAACCATCGAAGTAAACATTTTCGATTTCGATGAAGACATCTACGATTCGGAAATCAGCGTAGAGTTTATAGATTTGATTCGCAGAGAAGAAAAATTCAGTTCTGTGGATGCTCTTAAAGAGCAACTGAAGAAAGATGAAATCGCTGTAAAGGCTTGTTTGTCAAATTATAAAGCAAAAAATCATGATCAATAAGGTAGTTGCTAACGCTGATGAAGCTGTAAAAGACATTCCTAACAATGCAGTATTGATGTTGGGTGGTTTTGGACTTTGCGGTATTCCAGAAAACTGTATTTCTGCCCTACTCAAAACGGGCGTAAACGGATTGACTTGCATTTCAAACAACGCAGGTGTGGACGATTTCGGGATTGGCTTGATGCTACAAACCCGTCAGGTAAAGAAAATGATTTCCTCTTATGTAGGCGAAAATGCTGAGTTCGAAAGGCAATTACTTTCTGGTGAACTAGAAGTAGACCTTATTCCACAAGGTACTTTAGCAGAACGTATTAGGGCTGGAGGAGCTGGGATTCCTGCTTTTTACACGCCAGCAGGCTACGGCACCGAAGTGGCCGAAGGCAAAGAAACCAGAGAATACGATGGCAAAATGTATTTGCTCGAAAACTGGCTAAAAGCTGATTTCGCTTTGGTAAAAGCTTGGAAAGGCGATACTTCAGGCAACTTGATCTTTAAAGGAACAGCCAGAAACTTCAACCCAATGATGGCTATGGCAGGTAAAATTACCATTGTGGAAGTAGAAGAACTGGTAGAACCGGGTGAATTAGACCCAAATAACATTCACACTCCTGGAATTTACGTGCAGCGCATTTTTCAAGGAAAAGACTACGAGAAAAGAATCGAACAGAGAACGACTAGGTTAAAATAATTTGATAATTAGCCGATTTGATGATTTGAAAATTAAAGGCAACGAAAATGAGGAATGATAAACCAAACCTAATAGTGGATTTGACCTTAGCATTTTCAGTTAAAATCATCGAATTCACTGAGCTTCTAGAAAGCAAAGGAAAAAGAGTAATCGCCAATCAGCTACTAAAGTCAGGCACCAGTATTGGAGCAAATACTTACGAAGCACAGAACAGCGAAAGCAAAAGAGACTTTATTCATAAATTCAAAATTGCCGCAAAAGAAGCGGACGAAACAATGTACTGGTTAAAACTTTGTGAAATGGCTCCTAGTTACCCTTTTGATGAAACAATCAAAACAGACCTAGTTTCTATCTCGAAGATTATCTCAAAAATAATATCCAGCAGTAAAGACCCCTGATTTGATGATTTGAAAATAATGCAAAAAACTGATTCAGTGAATAATTATCAAATTAACACATCCTCAAATTTTCAAATTAACACATCCTCAAATCTTCAAATTATCTTATCTTCAAATTAACACCATGGCACTCGACAAAATCGGAATAGCGAAAAGAATAGCACAGGAAGTTCAAGATGGTACTTATATCAATTTGGGAATTGGCATTCCTACCCTCGTAGCCAATTTTATTCCTGAAAACATTAGCGTTGTGCTTCAATCTGAAAATGGTTTATTGGGCATTGGTCCTTTTCCAGAAGAAGACGAAGTAGATGCAGATTTGATCAACGCAGGCAAGCAAACGGTAACCACTACCAAAGGCTCTGCGCTTTTCAGCTCTTCTCAGAGCTTCGAGATGATTAGAGGTGGTCATGTTGATCTTACCATTTTGGGCGCCATGGAAGTGTCTGAAAATGGAGATATCGCCAACTGGAAAATTCCAGGTAAAATGGTGAAAGGCATGGGTGGTGCTATGGACCTTGTAGCTTCTGCCGACAATATTATTGTGGCCATGCAGCATTGCAGCCGCAGTGGAGATTCCAAACTTTTAAGCGAATGCAGTTTACCCATCACAGGTTTGCGTTGCGTGAAGAAAGTCGTAACCGATTTGGCTGTTTTGGATGTACTTCCCGAAGGTGGTTTTAGACTTTTAGAAAGAGCACCGGGCGTAAGCGTAGAAGAAATCAAAGCCGCCACCGCAGGTAAACTAATCATCGAGGGAGATATTCCTGAGATGAAGATTTGATTTTTAGTTCTTTCGGTTAAAAGATTGAATTGTAAGTCATTCCGTAGGTTCCGAGACTTCGGAATTTCACGTACCACCAGTCAACCTTCCCTGTATTACTGAAAAAGACCCTTACAGGGTGACTTAGAGTGATTTATTGGTTCATACTTTTTGGTTCTGTTGTAAGTGATCCAAACAAACGTTCAGCAGACGGGTCCTGAAACAAGTTCAGGATGACTGTTCAATTAAGCCCATTCAGAGCGTCATGCCGCCCGTGAAACTTTGGGGTGGCCCAATACCCCTCCGATTTAGTTTTTGTTAATCAAAAAAAATACCATACCCAAGTTTCTTATGCATAAGAAAATTATGTATACTTGTGTATGTCATCGAGTAAACTATTAAAAGGAAGTCTGGCCACCATTGTTCTCAAGCTGCTGGAAGAGAACGAAAAAATGTATGGTTATGAAATCACACAACGGGTAAAGGAAATTACCGCAGGTGAATTCAAAATCACTGAAGGTGCCTTATACCCTACCCTTCATAAATTAGAAGCCGAAGGAATGCTCTCTACCGAAACACAAAAGGTAGATAATCGCATCCGAAAATACTACTCCCTTACCAAAGAAGGAAATGCCGAAGCCCAAACCAAAGTGGCCGAACTCGAAGAATTTCTGTTGAATTTACAAAAGTTGTTGAACCCTAAATTAGGTATGGGATGAAATTAACGGTAGAACAGCACGAGCAGGTAGTCTTCTACCTCCAGCATTTAGATATTGATTCCCAAGAGTTATTCGAGGAGTTCTACGATCATATTGTATGCTCCTATGAAGCAAGGCTCAAAAACGAAACTGAACTGGATATGAAATCACATATCTGGCAACACCTTCAGCCTGAGTTTGGCGGTGTAGGTGAGTTTAAAAAAGTCATTAAGAAGCATGAAAGAGCCATTGGCTGGAGTGTCAGTAAGAGAATAATCACCACCGGCTTATTAGCATTCAAAGGAAAAAACTTAGTCTATTCCATAGCTATATTCCTTGCCGCATGGGGATTGATGGCAACCGCTAAAAACCTAACTATAATGACCGGTTTAATTATCGCTTGTTTCTGCTTGCCTATAATAATTGCCATTACTAAGAATTACCAATTTAAGAAATCTGTGAGGGAGAACCAGCCTGGTTATTACAGGAATATGCGAAATAGCAGTATGCTTCTCATTTGTACCTTAGGAATATACTTACTTTATAATTTCGGACGCCTTATTTACCAAAGTCTAGACAATTATGTAGGATTCAACCAGCTCTATACTGAGGTTCCATTATTTCAAGCCACATTAATTGTCCTAGCCATACTGTACTGTTACACCATGCTGACGGTTATGCAGGAAGATTTCAAAACTAAACTGCTGACCACATGAGCCTGACCACAGCACAACACGACATATTGGTGAAGTACCTCAAAGATGTAGGCATTAAACTTCAAGAACCCTTTGAGGAGTTCTACGACCATATTGCTACTGCTTTTGAGAAAAGCGATGCAGATGATTTACAAAAATATATTCGTGAGGTAGCAGATCCCGCCTTTGGTGGAGTAAGTGGAATTCAAACCATGCTAAAAGAAGGTTCTAAATCATTAACGAAACACTATAGAAAAGTACTTAGACAGAAAATGGCTTTCTACTTTAAAGGGCCTTACATGCTTATTCCAATTTCGTTGTATTTTTTGCTTTGCATGCTATTCAACATAACAGAGCCTAGATTGGGCTTCTTTATTTTACTAAGTATTGCAAGCGCCACTCCAATGTTCTTCGCAATTTTCATTGGCTACAGATTTCAACGCAGCTGCAAAAAGAATGGGGTTGGCTTTAAGTCATCATTAAAACACCAAGAGTTGCACAGACTAAGTATTGTAGGTATGCTAACATTGAGCTTGCATAACTTACTTTTTCTAGACGCAAACATTTCTGAATTAAATGCAGGCCTCATAAAATGGCTCCCTCTAGTAATATCAGGTTTAGTCATTTATATAATATGGGCTATTAGTTGTTTTCAGATGGTTAAAGAAGAACTGACGCCTAAACTAATCATCCAATGAGCCTAACCACCGCACAGCACAACATATTGGTGAAGTACCTCAAAGACGTAGGCATTGGACATCAAGAGCCTTTCGAGGAGTTTTACGATCATATTGCCACAACAATTGAAAAGGACAAACCAGAAGATTTAAAAAAATACTTCAGAGAAGTTATTCAACCCTCTTTTGGTGGAGTTCAAGGGATGCTAAATGTGGTGAATGAACAGAGTAAAATAAGGAGAATTGCGATTTTGAAACGGGCAAAGGAGATTTTTATTAGCCTGTTCGGTTGGCCAGCTATAGGGTTTGTTATGGTGTCTTTTATATTACTACAAACCTTATCAAATCAATTTGACGAAAAATATGTACTCATATACGCAGCAATTTTAGGTCTCTTTATTCCAGCCTCAGTCATTATGTTTGGTGCTTTTTCATTTTATAAGGATTGTAAAAAGCAGCAACTACCTTATACAGCTAATGACCTGAATTATTCGATTCTATTGCTTATGGTGATTCCATTTAATGCCTTGAGCATTGTAGGAAACCTCCTGATTCCAATATTTATTGGCAGAGATAACTTCGGTCAGTTTCTAACAGCTTACCCAGCAATAACCGTATGTTTTTCTACACTAGTCTTGTTGTTTGGCTTTACCTGTCTTAAGCTTTTTAAAGAGAATTTCACCTTTAAACTCGAACTCTCATGAAACTAGCACATTATCAAATCGAACATATCACGTCCTATGTAAAGGACCAAAACATCTGGTATTATGATGTTCAACATGAGCTGGTAGATCACATTGCATCAGCTATTGAAACTAAAATGGATGAGGAGCAAATTTCATTCTCTTCTGCTTTTAGTCAAATCATTGAGAAAATTAATTGTCGATCCGTACAGCGTTCACGAACGAAGGCAGCCACTTACGGTGTACATAAATCGATTTTTAAAGAATTAATAAATATGGTAAAAACTGTTCACGCTTTTATTCCAGTTGCATTGTTCTTTGTCCTATACCTTACTTTTAACGGGCTGACGGATGCTATATGGCTTATTAAGCTCTTTAAAACACTGAGTATATGCGCAATATTACTGCCTTTGCTTATCTCTCTTTTTGATAGCAAGCACAAACCCTATAACTACACGAGCTTTATTGGAAGTTTCAATGGCTTATTTCTATACATCATCATTTTCGGATTTATAGATGAAAGGATTATTCCAGCTTCTTTAAAAGCAACACCGTTTTATTACCCAATCTACTTCGCCATCATTTTCACTGGGCTGTATTTGGCCTTTAACGTAGTAAAAAGACACTATAAAAAACTCAAGAACCATGTCGCTTACCGTTGAGCAAATAGCAGCAATCAAGGC
>CAXBPM010000217.1:0-6028 GCA_963977345.1 uncultured Roseivirga sp. | reverse complement strand
CGTTTGGCTAGTCTATATGTGATAATCGTGCCAAACCGAAGAATCATTTAAATTTAGGCGTTAGAGGCATTTTTTATGCTGGCATATGGATACATACAGTGGTAATATTTTCTACAATCGAGAAATTCTCAATCGTTTTGATTCTATAACCTGCGGAATTAGATAACAATCCATCTGGTTTTTGGCACAACAATCTATAAATAGCTACTTTTGCCCCACATTGAATTAATCGCATGTCTACAATGGTATCTGATAGAGTAAAGAACATGGCCGAATCGGCCACATTAGCCATGGCTGCTAAAGCCAGAGAGTTAAAAGAAAAAGGCATTAACGTGATAAGTTTAAGTTTGGGCGAGCCCGACTTTAAAACTCCAATACATATTCAAGAAGGTGCCAAGGCAGCGATTGATGAAGGTAAATACTTCGCCTACCCTCCCGTAAATGGTTATTTAGACCTTAGGCAAGCGATTTCAGCTAAATTCAAAATCGAGAATAACTTAGATTATTCACCAGAGCAGATTGTGGTTTCCAACGGAGCCAAGCAATCTATCGCCAACGTATTTTTAGCTTTGTTGAATGAAGGTGACGAAGTGGTAGTGTTTTCCCCATTCTGGGTCAGTTACTCCTCGTTGATAGAATTAGCAGGTGGTGTGCCTGTGTATGTAAAGGGCGGTATTGAGTCTGACTTTAAAGTAACACCAGAGCAATTGGCGCAAGCGATTACGCCAAAAACCAAGGCCATCATCTATTCTTCGCCATGTAACCCAACGGGTTCTGTGTTTACACTTGAAGAATTAACCGCGATTGCAGAGGTGGTTAAAAAACACGAAGACATTATTGTTATCGCTGACGAAATCTACGAGCACATTAACTACACAGGCGCACACGCTAGTATAGGAGCCATAGAGGGCATGCAAGACAGAACCGCAACCATCAATGGTATGGCCAAAGGCTTTGCCATGACGGGCTGGAGAGTTGGGTATATAGGTGCGCCACTTTGGTTGGCCAAGGCATGCAATAAAATTCAAGGACAAATTACTTCTGCCAACTGTAGCATAGCCCAAAGAGCAGCTTTAACTGCGCTGACTACGGACCTTGCTCCAACGGTAGAAATGTCGAAGGAATATTTAAGAAGAAGAGATATCGTTAAAGGCTTATTGGACCAAGTGCCTGGTTTCAAAACCAATTTACCAACGGGTGCTTTCTACTTCTTTCCAGATGTAACCGCACTTTTCGGAACAACAGATGGAAATGTAACGGTTAATAATGCAGACGACTTGAGTCTATACCTTTTAGACAAGGCGCAGGTTTCTGTAGTTACTGGCGATGCTTTTGGCGATGCAAATTGCATTCGTTTGTCTTATGCCGCGTCTGAAGAAGATTTACGTGAAGCCATCACTAGAATTAAAACAGCAGTATCTAAACTTTCTTAATGGATTTCTCAAAAGTTCAAGCTCTTTTCGATGCCTTCTCCAAACTTAGAGTTTTGGTGATTGGCGATGTAATGGTAGACTCATATGTCTTTGGCAAAGTGTCTAGAATCTCGCCAGAGGCGCCTGTGCCTATTGTACTTACAGAAAGAAAAGAGAAACGTTTGGGAGGTGCTGCAAATGTAGCTTTGAATATTCAAGCATTGGGAGCTACTCCAGTTCCATGTGCCATTGTGGGGAATGATCTGGACGGTGAGTTTTTCTTACAAAGGTTAGAAGAAAAGGGAATTCCGAACAGCGGAATTATCACTAGTTCTGAAAGAGATACTACTGTGAAAGAGCGTATTTTGGCTGGAGCCCATCAAATGCTTAGGGTAGACACCGAAACCGATAAGGAACTCAGTGCGACTGAACAAGCACAGTTATTGACCAATATCAAGCGCCTATTGCCCAGCTGTGACGTGGTAGTTTTTGAAGATTACGATAAGGGGGTAATTAACGCCACCATCATTGAGGAAACCATTAGTGAAGCTTCCCGGTTGGGCATTCCAACCGTGGTGGATCCTAAAAAACGCAACTTTATGGATTATAAAGGAGCAACACTTTTTAAACCCAATTTGAAAGAATTGAGGGAAGGCCTCAACATTCAAGTGGATCCTAAAAACATGGATTCAGTTCGCGATGGAGTCACTTTGCTTCAATCTAAATTGAATGCCAAAATGGTGATGGTGACCCTTTCTGAATACGGGGTTTTCATTAAAGACAATAGCGAAACACATTTGATTCCTGCCCATATCCGTCATATTTCTGATGTTTCTGGCGCAGGCGACACGGTAATCAGTGTGATGGCTTGCGCTTTGGCGGTAGGAATGTCGGCTCAAAAAGCTGCGGCCTTGGCCAATTTAGCAGGCGGCTTGGTCTGCGAACATGTAGGCGTAGTGCCCATCAATAAAGAAGACTTGATGGAAGAAGCCGAAGACAATAAGATTCTGAATTAATTCAAAGCTTTCCAAAAGTTTGAACTTTTGGAAAGCTTCTTCATTTTCAATTACTTTTTCGAAATCTTCACCTCAGGGTAATCCACTACCATTCTGCTCAATAAGTTGATGCCTGTTAGCATTCCGGCATCATCCACATAAAAATCTGGCGTATGGTGAGGGGCTTGTTTTTCAGCATCCACTCCTTTTGGAGCACCTCCAATAAAGAAGTAGAGCCCGGGAATTTTTTCCTGGAAGAAAGAAAAGTCTTCCGCACCCGTAATGGCATTCATGTTGGGTGTTACGTTTTCGGCACCCATTACATCTACAAATGTACCGGCCATTTTTGCGGTGAGCTGTGGATCGTTGTAGGTGATAGGATAACCCTTGTCAATGTACAAAGTGGCTTCCGCCTCATTACTTTCAGCGGTACTCTTTACAATGGTGCGAAGGCGTTCGAAAAGTCTTTCTCTCATGTCCGCATCCAAAGTACGGATGGTACCCACCAAGGTGGCTTCTTCTGGAATAATATTGCTTCTTACCCCCGCTTCAATTTTACCAAATGAAACTACGGCTGCTTGAGTCGTCAGTGGCATACTTCTGCTCACTATGGTTTGAACATTATTAATGATCTGCGCTGCGGTTACAATCGGGTCGATGCCCGTCCATGGTGTAGAACCATGTGTCTGCTTTCCTTTGATTTTAATTTCGAAACTATTTACGGCAGCCATAATTCCTTCCGGACGATATTTCACTTGTCCTACTTCGGTTTGGGCATTAATGTGTAAACCAAAAATGGCATCCATTCCTTCTAAAACTCCTTCCTTCACCATTAAGTCTGCACCGCCTTCTTCACCAGCAGGAGCACCTTCTTCTGCAGGTTGAAAAATGAATTTTATGGTGCCTTTTAACTCGGCTTTCACTTGAGAAAGCACTTCGGCCACGCCCATTAAAATGGCTACATGTGTATCGTGACCACAGGCGTGCATTACAGGTACTTCAGCGCCTTGGTACTCACCTATGGCTTTAGACGCCCAAGGCAAATCAACTCTTTCTTTTACAGGAAGGCCGTCAATATCGGCCCTTAAGCCCATTACTGGCCCAGGTTTTCCTCCTTTAAGAATTCCCACTACCCCTGTTTTGGCCACGCCTTCTTGTACCTCAATACCCAAACTCTTTAAATGAGCCGTGATGTAGGCAGCCGTTTTAAACTCACGATTGGAAAGCTCTGGGTTTTCGTGAATGTGATGTCTCCATTCAATCACCTTAGGCTCCACTTTCTTGGAGAGTTCAATGATTCTTTCTTTCAAAGAAGGGGCTGGGTCGGTTTTAAAAGTAAAAGCCGACAGGGCTAAAAGCACAAATGCTAGCAGAGAGAGTTGGTAAGGTCTTTTCATAGGTCGAGATTTACTAACCAATTAACACAATGCAAGTGATATTTGAAAGTGGTTACCAAAAGTGAGATTGGGCTAAAAAATACTTTAGACTTAATTGGAAACTAAAACCGATAGATCTTCGCCTTTTTGTTGACGATTACTCCGAGGACAATTTCTTTACCAGGGATCTTTTTGTCTCTGTAAGACACAGGCAGGTTTAACCGATCCTGATCATTCTTATAGTTACCATAAGGGTAGATGTCATAATCGTAGCCAAGTCCGGTTTCAAGCGACATTACCTTCACATTATAGTCGGTGACAAGGGGAATTACTGCCTTCCATTTTAAATCTTCATAAGCGTATTCTTGGGCAGGCTGATCTTTAAGCGTGCCGTTAATGGCTTCTTTTCCTATTTGCGACCAAAGAGAACTAGTAGCCCTGTCAAATAGAATGAGGTTGTTATTGTACAGCAGACCAGAAACGCCAAAAGAGGCATTTGTAGCACCTAATTGAGCGTTCCAAACAGAACCCGTTCCTGTTAGGGGACAATACGAAACCACAATTTTATCGTTAAGAATTTGATCATTTACGATTTCGTGCCAGTCCAAAACCCGATGTGGGTACACCTTGATTTCATTTCCATTTCTTATCACCAGAACCCTTTCTTCTGGGTCAAGAAAAAAATTCTCATCAATTGCATCCTTGAAGTCCACCGAGACAAATGCAGGGCTGTTCAATGCCTGAATGGCATCGGGGAAAGTAGCCCTGAACACAAAGCTAGGATCAATACTCCATGCTGAAGTGCTCTTGTCTACTATAGGTCTTTCAATAACTTGGTTGGGGTAAATAACCGAAGGGTAATAGGCGTTCAAACTGAAATAATAGCCCAGTTGGGTATTCATTGAAACGAGCTTTTCACCTTCCCTTTCCCCAGAAATGGCTTTACCGAGGAAGTCGTATGCTGTGCCTGTTTCGTCTAAGAGTACAGTGGGCCAAGCCTGGGGTAATTCGCTAAGCTGAACAGGTGTTCCGTCAGAAAGCTCTGCTTTAAAAGCACCAATAAAGCCTTGCTCTCCAGATGCCACAACCATGTAATTCTCTCCTTCAAAAGTATCAGAAATGATATAACTATTGTTTGTGGTTGGCCCATCTATTGGCCCTGAGGGTTCAGGAGCATCATTTCCTCCACAAGCCCAAAGAAGGGAGCTCAAGAAAATTATTGAAATGTATGTGCTCTGCTTTCCTAACATTCTAATGTATCTATACCTATAAATTTAGAAAAATGGTGAGTAACAATTTGACGTTTGGGTTACATTTTTTGAATTATTGCAGCCTCATTTAATGAAACTATAAAATGCTGACAACGAAAACCTATCTGTGGTGGTCAGTTGAAAGCCGTTCACAGTTCTTAAGATGGGCCATTGGCCACGAAAGCTCAAACTCAGTTTCTGGGTAGAAGCCCAAGAGAAACCAGTGCCTAAATAGAGCCACGAGCCTCCTGTATTAGGGTTTTCATCTCCGTTTTGGATGTGTTCTCCAAAGTGATTCCAACGCAATTGCACCTGAGGAGTAACCAACTGATTCAGCAATAAAATCTGTTCAGAAAGCCCCAAGTAAAAATCAAGCTCATTAGAGTAACGGTATTCTGGATGGGCATCATACCGTTTTCCAACAGTATTTACTTTAAAAACGCCTGTGGCCGAATAGCTTAATGAAGGCCGGAATTTAAAGGTCGACTGAAAGAAACTCGCCAGCATAAAATCAATAGATCCTGTGCCTGGTTGTAATGAAATAGGTAAATCAAAATTGCCGCTTTCGTCTTTGATGTTGGTTTCGCCAGTCGGAAGTTTTATGCCTACCGCCACGGCCAGCGTTGAACGCTGACTGTTCAGCAATAATTTGTTTGCCCAAACGGAGATATCTCCAAGTCCGCTGGCTTTGTAGGTGGTCTTGGTTTGCGTGTTTTCTTCAGATAAATAGGAGTATGGGATAAGCACAGAAAAACCAATACTATCTCTCATAAAGAAATCTACCTGAGTAATGGCTGAACTAGTTTTCCTTTTTAAAAAGCTGTTGTTCAAAACCCTTTCGCCTTGTACAAAATCAGAAAGTCGATTGACATCATAGGTCAAACCTGCCCTAATTCCTTGAGCGCTTGGGTTTAGGTTGATGGCCCCCGTTAACGGAATGCCGCCCGTGCAACAGGTCTGTGCTTTCAAGGGAGTCAATGCCCCAATCCAGCATA
>CAXBPM010000216.1:0-6040 GCA_963977345.1 uncultured Roseivirga sp. | reverse complement strand
GGGTGGCCGAAGCAATGCCCATTTTGTTTTCGGTCACGTCTAAAAAGGCTTCGTCCAAAGAGAGCGGTTCTACCAAATCGGTGTATTCCAGAAAAATGCTGCGTATCACAGCAGAGACTTCCTTGTACCGTTCGAACCGAGGCGGGGTGAAAATGATATGCGGACATTTTTGATAAGCCGTTTTAGAAGGCATGGCCGAGCGCACTCCGTATTTACGGGCCTCATAGCTGGCAGCAGCCACAACGCCCCGCTCTTTACTTCCGCCCACCGCCACAGGTTTGCCTCTAAACTCAGGGTTATCCAGCTGTTCTACCGAAGCAAAAAACGCATCCATATCGATATGAATGATTTTGCGATCAGAATTGGGCAGCTTTTTCTCCATTGACTCGAAATTAAGCAACGATTTTATGAACTTTACGATCTGAGTTCGATTAATAAAGCGACATTAAGTTGAATAGCGCAGGGTGGAACATTTGGACTAACCCTCCAAAAGTTCTTAACGATGGTTCCGCTGGCAAATAAAGACCCTCTAAAGTAGAAAAATCAACTTTTGGAGGGTTGCGTTTAAAGTCGATTTCAGATTTCATTCTTCAAAAGATTGTCACATTCGTTTATGAAGCGTCAAAAAAAGATATTCGTCATTGTAGCCATTTTGTTCATTCTGGCCACCATTCTTGTGGGCTATGATATTACCACCAGAACGAGTTTTCCGGGCTCTAAAAAACTGTTGAAGGAATCGATTGCACCTTCGGAACCCGATACCCAAGATTCGCTTAAAATCGATAGCCTCAAAGAAAAGTAAAACAGTTTTATTAAACTTGAGTTAATCTTTCAGCATGACAAAAACGGGTAAAAAAATAGACCTAGATCAGATTGATTTAGAAAAAATGAGCGAGATGACGACCGAGAACCCCGGGCTCATCAGTTTTCCGCATACGGTAGGTGGCGCCATGATTAAGCCAGAAGATAAAGGCAGAATTAAGGGCAGGGCGGTGTCGGCCATGCATGAGCAAACCGAAATGCAGGTCAAACAAATTTATGATCAAATGCGACTGTTGGCTGATCAAGTCAAGACCATTCAGCAAAGGGTAGAGGTGTCGGAACGGATTTATATGGCTAAAATGAGTTTTGAGCCTTTGATCGGAAAAACCTACCACCTCTACGAGCGCGAAGATGGAACGGATTTACTTTCCCTGATTGGGCCAAAAGAATGGGGGAGATCTAAACCCTTCAAAAAATTTATCTCCAGCGTAAAACTTTTGGCCGACCATACTTGGGAGGTTTTAGAAGCCTAAGACTCGGCTTATAGTCTAACCTTTCTTCGTTATCTTGTTGGTGACTTTTTTAAATTGGTATGAAATTACATCAGCTACAAGTATTCCTTCTTGCTTCATTTTTCTGCTTTTCTTGCACTAAAGAAGTTCCACCGCCAGCACCCATTGGGCCGCTGCCGACTACCCAACAATTGAATTGGCACGAGTTAGAATACTACGCTTTCGTTCATTTTAATATGAACACCTTTACGGATATGGAATGGGGACTTGGAGGGGAATCTCCAAGCCTTTTCAACCCTACGGAATTGGACACGCGCCAATGGGCACGAGTGGCCAAAGAAGCTGGAATGAAAGGCATTATCCTGACGGCAAAGCACCACGATGGCTTCTCTTTGTGGCCTTCGGCTTATACCGAACATTCTGTAAAAAACAGTCCTTGGAAGAACGGAGAAGGCGATGTGATTAAAGAATTGGCGGCAGCTTGTAAAGAATACGGCCTTAAAATGGGGCTTTACCTTTCGCCTTGGGACAGGAATCATGCCGACTACGGAAATCCTGAATACATTACTTATTACCGTAACCAGTTGAGAGAATTGCTGACCAATTATGGGGAGGTGTTTGAGCTTTGGGTAGACGGAGCCAATGGTGGTGACGGCTATTATGGCGGTGCTAATGAAACCCGAAATGTAGACCGAAAAACCTATTACGATTGGGACAATACTTTTGCGTTGGCCAAGGAACTTCAGCCCGATATTGTGGTTTTTAGTGATGGCGGCCCAGATGTCCGTTGGGTAGGGAATGAAAACGGTTTTGCTGATGCAACCAACTGGGCACCGCTAAGGCGCGATGAGTTTGCTCCGGGGATCGGTCCATATCAACAATTGACTTCTGGCCATGAAGATGGAACGCATTGGGTGCCTGCCGAATGTGATGTATCCATCAGACCGGGCTGGTATTACCATGAAAGTCAGGATGATAAAGTGAAATCCTTGTCGGAACTGCTGGATATCTATTATAAATCCGTGGGGAGAAATGGCAACCTGCTACTTAACCTACCTGTCGATCGGAGAGGTTTGGTACATGAGAATGATGTGAAAGCCTTGATGGAATTACGCAAGACCCTAGACGAAACCTTTGACGTAAATTTGGCCAAAGGCGCAAAAGCAGTGGCCTCGAACACCAGAGGAAATGACTATTTGGCTTCCAATATTTTGGATGAGTATAACGACAGCTATTGGGCGACAGATGATGAGGTGATTGAAAGCGAGCTGGTGATCAATTTTAGTAAAGAAACTACTTTTAATCGCTTGGTACTTCAAGAATACATTCCGCTGGGGCAGCGCATTAAAGCTTTTAAAGTGGAAGTGAAGGAAGAGGATGGCTATAAGGAAATCGCCAATGAAACCACCATAGGCTACAAACGCATCCTTCGATTGCCGCAAGTAACCACCAGTCAATTGAAGATTACTTTTACCCATGCCAAGGGAAGCCCAACCATCAGTAATGTGGAGGTTTACTTGGCTACGAGCGAACCGCCAGCCGAGTAAACCATAAGAATTTTGTTTTTTGAGACGCAGCCTTTCCAAAAGAAAGGCTGTACTGTTTTACACAGTCCTAGGATTTCAAAATCAATCATGAAGAAAGTAAAACTGATTTCTGCCTTATTTTTTATTTGCCTTGTCTTGTGGCAATGTACTTTCGAAACAGAACCTGTGCCCGATGATTGTACTGGCGCATTAACCGTAGCACTTCAGACCAAAAGCGATGCAAGCTGTGGCGCTACGGATGGAACGATTACGGTAATGGCTACAGGTACTTCCACCCATTTAACCTATGCCATTAGCGGAGGAGCTCCTCAGTCATCACCGACCTTCAGTGGCTTAACTGCTGGTGCATATATCATTACTGTTTTTGAAGGAGATTGCTCAGCGGAAATTACGGTGACCATCGAAAATCAAAATGGGGTGAATGCCACTACCCAAGCCAATATCAGCGAATGCGGCTCGAACAATGGGTCAATATCTGTTACGGCAGTGGGCGGAGTAGGTCCGTATGAATATAAAATTGGTAGTGGGGCCTTTCAAAGCGCCTCTACTTTCGCTGATTTGGCTCCGAATACTTATCAAGTAACAGTTAAAGATGCTGGAGGCTGCGAAGTCATTCTACAAACCAAAGTGCTTTCGGATGTCGATTTTGGAATTATTAAGTCCATCGTGCAAACCACTTGTGCGGTTTCTGGCTGTCACAATGGAAGTCAGTCGCCCAATTTCACGAACGACAGTAATATCATCAATAATGCCAGTAGAATCCAAGTCAGAACGGGAGCGAAAACAATGCCTCCACAGTCGAGCGGAAGATCGCTTTCCAATGATCAAATCAGTCAAATCGCCTGCTGGGTAGCAGATGGTGCTTCAAGTAACTAAGAAATCAATCATGAAAAAACGATCACTCATAGCCTTAACCATCGTGGTGACATTGGCCGCTGGTTATTTTATATACGCCAGCATGACCCAAGGGCCAGCCAAAATGAAAAATCTCAAAGCTGAACATAGCCTCACTGCGGTTGATTTTTATTCAGAATATGAAACGGACGAAACGGCCGCAAACACGAAGTATCAGAACAAGATAGTAGAGGTCAAGGGTGTGGTGGAGTCCATCACGCTAGGTGAAGAAAGTAAGCCTAGCATCAGCTTGAGAACCGAAGGTTTTGGGGTGGTGAAATGCACTTTAGAATCCAACGAAGATAACTCCTTAGATAATGTGAAGCTCAATTCTACCCTCACTGTGCGTGGGGAGTGCATCGGAATGCTGCTGGATGTTTTGTTAGAGCGCACCATCATTATTGAACCCAAATAGTCAACCCATATGAAGACCTTAAAATTAACCCTAACCCTCGCCTTGCTTTTGAGTGCTGTTGCGCTTCAGGCCCAAGATCGATATTTAACAAGAACAGGCCATATCAAATTCTTTTCTGCCGCGCCTTTAGAAGACATCGAAGCCAATAATAATAAGGTACTCAGCATTGTAGACCTTTCTAAAGGACAGGTGGCTGTTGATTTACTGATCAAAGCTTTTGAGTTTGAAAAGAAGCTGATGCAGGAGCATTTCAATGAGAACTATTTAGAATCAGATAAATACCCGAAATCTACATTTAAGGGCACTTTTTCCGTACCTGAAGGACTGAAGTCTATGACCGATGGTGTTTATGAATTGGATGTGAAAGGGCAGCTGAATATCCATGGCGTGACCAAGGATATTGAAACAAAGTCTAGCTTAACAGTAAAAGGAGGGAAGCTTTCTGGCGAATTGAAATTTTTTGTGGCAGTGAAAGATTACAAGATCAAAATCCCCAATGTAGTGGTGAAGAATATTGCCGAACAGGTTGAAGTAACTGCCAATTTTGAATACGAACCATACAAGTAATCCCATGAGAAAAATCTATATACTCCTTGCTGTCATCACCTTGGCCTCAATTAATGTAAAGGCTCAAGAAGACCTTTTGGACATTCTGAATTCGGAACAAACCGAGGAGGTGAATACCACCCTGGCCATTTTTAAAGGCGCTCGTTTGATCAGTGGCCATACTATTGTTACCAGAAAAACGGGTGAATTAGAATTCGTAATTTCTCATCGTTTTGGGAGAATCAATTCGGGGATTGATGAGTTTTTCGGTTTGGATGGTGCCAATGTTCGCTTTTCATTTGAATATGGAATTACCGATAACCTGACCGCAGGCATTGGCCGAAACTCCTTCGAAAAAGTGTATGACGGTTTCCTGAAATACAGCCTTTTAAAGCAGTCCACAGGAAAGAAAAATATGCCTGTTTCGCTAACGGCTTTTAGTAGCATGGCCATTCGTACCTTGAAAGACCCTGATTTTATAGAAGATGATTTCAACTCGAAAGTTTCTTACACGCATCAAGTGTTGATTGCCCGTAAGTTCAACGATAAATTCTCGTTCCAACTGGCTCCCACTTATGTGCATCGGAATAAGGTATTGGAGAATCAAGAAAATGACATCATTGCTTTGGGCATTGGCGGAAGAATGAAATTGAATACCAGAGTTTCGCTGAATGCTGAATATTACTATCGCCTTACCGAAGAATTGGATGCGAGTTATAAAGACTCCTTAGGCGTTGGGGTTGAAATTGAAACTGGAGGCCATGTTTTCCATTTGAACTTCACCAATTCAAGATCGATGGTTGAGCGCGGTTTTATTACAGAAACGGATGGCAATTTCTTCAAAGGAGATATTCACTTTGGCTTTAATATCAGTCGGGTTTTTTAAAGGCTCTAATTAAAGAACCCTCCAAAAGTTCTTGCATACATTTCAGATGAATCTATTGCTCCTGATGGTGTAAGGGCATCAACTTTTGGAGGGTTTTTCCATTTTTAAAACTCAATTCAGGTGAATTGAATTGATGGATTTTTTTGCTCATAATTTTCTGTGTTTAGATTCATTTCTGAATACCTTTAAGCGTAGGAACTCATCAACCAGAATTCATTATGAACTACTTTCGAAGCCTCAGTTTTCTATTCGTCACCCTTCTGCTTGGGAGTCAGCTTTCGGCCCAAGCCCCAGATTCTTCCAGAATTGTAAGGGTATTGACTTACAATATCCTGCACGGTAAAACCCTCAAAGGCGATTTTGATTTAGACCTAATCGCCTCGGTGATTAGTAAGGAAAAGCCTGACTTGGTTGCCCTTCAGGAAGTAGATTACAAAACCAACCGCTCTAAAAAATACGATTTGGTGACTGAATTGGG
>CAXBPM010000215.1:0-6087 GCA_963977345.1 uncultured Roseivirga sp. | reverse complement strand
GTAAGTAATTTCACCACAACCACCTGACTTGCTCCCAATATTTTCCTGATCCCAATTTCCTTGCTTCTTCGTTCTGCAGTAAAAGTGGCCAAGCCAAAAAGGCCAAGGCACGAAATGAGAATGGCAATGGCCGCCATGTAGTTGGACAGTTGGGCTACCTTATCTTCCGTGCTATATAGTGCACGATAATCATCTTCTAAAAAGGAAGGCTCGAAGTCGTATTTTGGGTTGAACTTGGCGTAAATCGTTTTGATTTTTTCAAGCGTGTTCACTTCAGTTCCTGGTTGCAATCTGACCATAAAATCATCACCGCTGCTCCTGAAACGGAAAAGCATGGGCTCAATTTCTTGGTGCAATGAGCCATATTGAAAATCACTTACTACACCAATGACTTCCTTAAAGTCGTCTGGCGAAGCTTCCAGCTGAAAGCCAATCGGGTCTTTTAGCCCCATGAATTTAACTGCTGTTTCATTGAGCATGATTTTGCTCTCATCGTCATTCATTTCTTTTGAAAATGCCCGGCCTGCTACAAGTTTTAGCTCCAGCGTTTCAACAATATTATAACCGATTCTTGGCGACTTGAACAGGTGATTATCATCCGTATCCCCTTCTTCCCATGAGTAGCCGCTGCTGTTGTCGTTTCCCCAAAGAAAGTCTCCAGACATATTGCCAACACTGGTTACGCCAGGCAGTGCCCTAAGCGCTGTTAAAAACGGGGTAGGATCGAAGCTTTCTGGGCCTTTTCTGGTAAACGTAATGATGTTTTCACGATCATAACCCAGCGGTTTGTTATAGGTATATTCGATCTGTTTGTTGATGGTAATTACACCGATAATGAAAATAATGGACAGCGTGAATTGTACTACCACCAAGCCTTTTCTGATCCATTCTTCACCCCTTAGGTTGGCTACTTTTCCTTTGAGCACCGCCACGGGCTTAAAGCCTGAAAGGTAGAAAGCGGGATAACTACCCGCTAGTATTCCAGTGCCCAATACGATGGCTAAAAGTGGTAAAATGAAATCGCTTAAATTAAATTCAAGCTGCTTCGAAGTAATTTCATTGAACTGAGGAAGGAATAAAACCACTAAACCAATGGCCACCAAAAGTGCTAATACCGAAAGTAAGATCGACTCTCCTAAAAACTGAAAAACCAAGTCTCCACGATTTGCCCCAATTGCCTTTTTCACTCCTACTTCTTTCATCTTTTTGGAAGCTTGCGCTGTGGAGAGGTTCATGAAATTGATGCAGGCAATAAGCAAAATAAGAATAGCGATAACAGTGAAAAGCCTCACGTTTTCAATCTTTCCTCCTACTTGAATTCCGTTGTCATATCGGCCGTGGAGGTAAGCCTTTGCATAGGGCTGAATGAACAGTGACTGTTTATTATTGTCTGTTTTTCCATACATTAAGCTGGCAATTTTCTTGTTCAACTGCTCAGCATCAGCCCCTTCTTTTAAGAGCAAATAGGTGCGTGCATAGCCACCTTTCCAATCTTCGGCCCATTCTTCAGCATCGATTAATGCTTGGTAGTTGACAACTATGTTGAATTGCTCGGTGGCATTCTTGGGCGGATCCTTAAACACGCCAGATACCACAAAAGGCTGGTTGAGAAGTGAACTCTCCCATTCAATGGTGTTGCCAACTGCATTTTCAACAGTACCAAAAACGGTGATGGCCAGCGACTCTGAAATTGCAACTGAGCTTTTGTCTTGAATGATGCTTTCTGTTGTTCCCGAAATCAGCGGGTAAGTCATTACTTGGAAGAAGTTAGAGCTCGCAAAAAGCCCGTTAACTTCAAAGTTTTTTTCGCTGTGGCTAATGGTGCCTTGGGGTCTGAAAAAGTGATTACCCACCCGCACCGCATCTTCCACTTCAGGGAATTCTTCTTTTATGGCTTGTGCCAATTTGCCAGAAGTATAGTTCCAAGTGAGAATACTTTCAGGCAAAGCGAAATTGGTAAAGACCCAATACAGTCGGTCGTTTTTCTCATTGAAAGTATCCACTGAGCGTTCATCATTTACCCAAAGAAAAATGAGCAATGAAGCTGCTAAGCCTGTGGAAAGACCGATTAAATTGATGAAGAAAGTAGCCTTGTGCCGCTTGAAACCTCTGAGCGTAATTAATAAGTTGTGTTGTAACATACCGAGATAATTGAGTTGATGATTGCCGCCAAGCCCTCTGACCAAAGCAGGGCGTAGCAGTTTTAAGACTTCACGATTGTAAAGCCTTCTGGATTTTTTGACCGAGTGCTGCGCTAAATTTTCAGCGAAGACTTCCTCCATATCGCCTTCTATTTCTTCCAAAAAGTCCTTTTTCAGAAAGAAGCGTAGAAGCCCTAATGACCAGCGAGGTGGTTGGATATCGTTTTGTGTGTTGTTCAAATTAGCTGGTGGCCATGTTGGGCATTGCTGACCAAAGTTGGGTGCGGATGTCTTTCATTTCCTCCAAAATTCTGTGCGCATAAGGTGTGGCACTGTAAATACGTTTGCGCTTTCCACCACGTTTTTGGGTGGCTTCACCAAATTCAGAAGTCAGAAACCCCTTTTCTTCCATACGCTTTAAAGCGGACTGGATGGAGCCCACGCTCAGTTTTTCTTTGAGTCGATCTTCCAGTTCTCGTTTAATTTCTACCCCGTAGGCTTCGGTTTGAAGCACGACCACCGTCATAAGCACCAGCTCTTCAAACTCTCCTAATTTGGTTTTCTTCATGGCTATATCATTCGTAATTGCAGTAAATATAGAAAATTATTTTATTCGTAATTGCAGTTTTTATCAAAAAAGAGTTTTAGACTAACTGAGGAGGATTCAACTCAGAATGAAGCTAAATGATAGTACACTGTAAAGCCTTCCCCTTTGGGGAAGGTTGGATGGGGCCTTCTTCAACCGCAAAGAGCGCTAAGTTTCGCAAAGGTTGTGTTGGGGCATATGTTGGCTATGCTACTAAAGCTAGCTTTCGGGTAGTTGCTAACAAGCTAAGTCATGCTGTAAGCATCCTTTTCAGAAACACAAGGAGGAAAGTTATCTTGTAAAGCGTGAAAAGACCTCTACGAGGTGACTGTAATAGTAGGCTTAAGTTGGCATTAGACCGCTTCGTGCCTCGCAGTGACGTTAGTGGGCTGAGCCTGTTCTAGGAGTCATACCACTAATTTCATAAGGGTTGCCAACCGCAAAGAACACGGAGTTCCGCAAAGGTTAAATTTGAACGCAATCGCTCGGTTGCACCGAGTGATAACTAGCGTTTTGGCTTCAAGTCACTCGATAAAGCCAGGTGACTGTTGTAAAAATTCTTAGCTCCCTTAAAGCCTCGACTTCATCTCCTTCATGGTATTGACAAAATCAGAAGTAACTCCTTCTTGTTGAATATGATTCCCTTCTTTTACCTTCCATTGACCATTTACGATGGTGCCCAACATATTGGATACATCGCTTGAATAGACAATGGTATTACAAAGGTGTTTTGGCGCTGAAGAAGCAATTAGAGGTGAATTGGCATCTATCACCACGGCATCAAATGATTGACCTACTTTGAAAAAGCTTTCAGCTGGTTTTCCCATCGCTTTTCTTCCTGCCTTCCATGCCATTGAAATGGCATTAAATCCGCTATCTCCTTTGGAAGGTTCGTAATAAGTATTGCGTTTATGGGTTGTTACACGCTGGCCATAATCCAGTAATCGAAGTTCTTCCAAAGGGTTTAAACCCACATGGCTATCGGTACCAATGCTCCACGAACCGTTTAAAGATTGGTAATCTTTAAACCTGAAAAGTCCATCACCTAAATTACCTTCTGTGCTAGGACAAAGCACCACATTCGCTTTGGCCTCTGCTATTCCTTTTACTTCAGCATCACTCAAGTGGGTGGCATGTACTAAGTGATAATGTTCGTTGACATCAGCATTGTCGAGTAACCATTCCACTGGGCGCTTGCCATGAAAAGCTAGGCAATCCTCAATCTCTTTCAATTGCTCAGAAACGTGGAAATGAAAAGGCCTATCATTCTTGAAGTCTCGGCAAACGCTAATAACATCCCTAGGTTCAACCGCCCTTAAGGAATGAATTCCAATACCTAAATTGGCGTTCTTGTAGGTTTTAGTGGCGCGGTCGCTACTTTCTAAAAGGGAATAATAATCGTCTATGGTTTTTGAAATAAAGCGCCTTTGCTTTTCCTCCGCTGGCTTTCCAAAACCTCCTTTTTGATAGAACATTGGCACCAAAGTGATCTGAATTCCAGTTCTCTTTGCCGCAGCAACAAGTCGCTCTCCCAATTCGGCCAGGTTACCATAAGCTTGACCATTTTTATCGTGGTGAACGTAATGAAATTCTGCCACCGCGGTATAGCCATGCCTCAGCATTTCGGTATAAAGCATGGCTGCAATATTTTCCAATTGTTCGGGAGAAACCTGTAAAGCCAAATCATACATGGCCGAACGCCAACTCCAAAAATCATCTGGCACTCCAGTTCCTTCGTGCAATTCAGCCAAGCCAGCCATGGCATATTGAAACGCATGAGAATGGGCATTTTGAAAACCGGGAAGGGCGTAACCCTGTACATTTTCTGCTTCTGTTGAAGTGCTAGGGCCAATAGACTCAATATTGCCTTCGTCATTTACAGAAACCACTGCGTTTTCCAACCAACCCTCGTTGGTTAAGATGCCTTTGAATTGGTAAGCTTTTGCCATGATTATAATGCCTTTATAAGTTCCTGAAATAAGTTTTGCAAAATAACCCTCATTTTGTTGGCGCGCGCTTCATCATACAGTGTTTCGCTGTCATCCATGTAGTTTGTTTTGGCCATTTCTAACTGAAGGGCATAGATATTTTCCTCAGGCTTGCCAAAGGAGCGGGTGATGTAACCTCCCTTGAAGGGATGGTTGTGCTGCAAATCATACTCATTCGTTCTCAGTGCACTGAAGGCCGCTTCGATAATTTTTGCAGCAGCAGAAGTTTCATCGTTATCACCCAATATTAGATCAGGGAATGCTTCCTTTCTAATGCCGGGCACTACTTTTCTGATGGAATGCGCATCGAACAGAAGAGCCTTTCCAAACTGGGCTTTCGTGTTGGCCAAAAGTTCCGCTACTTTTTGATGGTAGGGCTCATAATAGGCTTTCAGTCTTCGATTGATTTCAGTCTGATCTGGTGTGGCATCAATGTATAAATTATCGCCATTGAAATTGGTATTAGGTGTCAAACCAGTAATTACGCGGCCATCATTATATAAGGGTTGGCTATTGGGGTCGCGGTTTAAGTCGATTACCCAGCGGCTGTAATTGGCGGTGATCATGGTGATGCCCATGGCGGAAGCAAAATCATAAAGCTTATCGATAAACCAGTCGGTATCATCGGGATTGGCTACGGATTCAGGTTTAAGCTGGGCGGCAACTTCGGGCGGAAAGTAAGTGCCAGAGTGCGGAGAACTGATTATGATGGGAACAGCCTCGGCTTGAGGTGCGATGATATTGTATAAATCCATAGGTTTTGCTCTTGCTGAACAAAGCTACAAATCAAAGCCAAAGAATGATGGCGAAAAGCAGCAAAACTCTTGAGGGGGCACTCGGCAAAGCCAAGCGACTGTCGGGAAGTGGTTTTTAGTAAGCACCAAAACCCTAATTACCATCAAATGTTAATCATGGCAGACTGCAAAGCCTTCCCCTTTGGGGAAGGTTGGATGGGGCTTTTAATAGGAGCGCAATCGCTCGGTTGTACCGAGTGATAACTAGCGTTTTGGCTCGAAGCTAACTTAATACTAGTCACTCGGCAAAGCCAAGCGACTGTCGGGAGTATTCTTTAACCGCAAAGGGCACAGAGTTTCGCGAAGGTTGTATTGGGTAGTGTGTTAGCTATAATACCAAAGCTAGCTTTTGGGTAATCATTAACAAGCTAAGTCATGCTGTAGGCATCCTTTTCAGAAACGTAAGTAGGTAAGTTAAGATCTTGTGAAACGTGAAAAGACCTCTACGAGGTGACTGTTATAGCAGGCTCAAGTGAGGTTAGACTGCTTCGTGCCTCGCAGTGACGTTTACCGCTTACTTCCCCCTAAAATAAGCCATTACAATATCCCGGACATCATTTTTGATGCCATTGAAATCT
>CAXBPM010000214.1:0-6148 GCA_963977345.1 uncultured Roseivirga sp. | reverse complement strand
GAGAATATTTAAAGGAAATAACAATCATGGATTTTAAAAAATATACAATCAAATCACAGGAAGCCATTCAAAAGGCGGCCGAACTTGCAGCTGGAAATGAGCAGCAAGCCATCGAGCCGGGACACCTTTTAAAAGCGATCCTTTTATCGGATGAGAATGTACTTTCTTTCCTGATAAAAAAATTGAGTGTGAACAAGGTGCAGTTTGACACCAAACTGGAAGATATAGTAAACGGATACCCAAAAGTAAGCGGAAGTAGTTCGCAGCCTTACCTATCGAATGATGCCCATTCGTCCCTTACAAAAGCATTAGAATTCCTGAAGGAATTCCAAGATGAGTATGTCGCCATTGAGCATATCGTACTTGGACTCTTGGCCGGAAAAGACAAAGTAGCTTCTATGATGAAGGAGGTTGGCTTTGGAAAGAAAGAACTCATTGCTGCCATTAAGGAGTTACGCGGTGGAAACAGTGTAACGGACGCTAATGCAGAGTCTAAATACCAGTCGCTGAGTAAGTATTCAAAAAACTTGAATGAGCTGGCCAGCCAAGGTAAAATTGACCCCGTAATTGGCCGTGATGAAGAAATTAGAAGGGTGCTCCAAATTCTTTCAAGAAGAACGAAGAACAACCCAATTCTTTTGGGTGAACCAGGAGTAGGTAAAACTGCAATTGTAGAGGGACTCGCGCAGCGTATCATCGATGGTGATGTGCCAGAAAACCTAAAATCAAAAACCATTATCTCACTGGATATGGGGCTTTTGGTAGCAGGCGCCAAATACAAAGGCGAATTTGAAGAGCGGTTGAAAGCCGTAATTAAGGAAGTACAAGATGCTGCTGGAGAGATCATTCTCTTCATTGATGAGATTCATACTTTGATTGGAGCAGGCGGTGGCGAAGGTGCTATGGATGCGGCCAACCTATTGAAACCTGCTTTGGCACGTGGGGAATTGCATGCTATTGGAGCCACTACGCTTAAAGAATATCAGAAGTATATCGAGAAAGATAAGGCTTTGGAAAGAAGGTTTCAGACCGTAATTGTAGATGAACCAGACCGTGATGATGCCATTTCTATTCTGCGAGGAATCAAAGAAAAATATGAAGTGCACCACGGGGTTCGAATTAAAGATGATGCGGTAATTGCTGCGGTAGAACTTTCGAGTCGATACATATCAGATCGTTTCTTACCAGATAAAGCGATTGACTTAATGGATGAAGCGGCCGCCAAAATGCGTATTGAAATGGACTCTCTTCCTCAGGAATTGGATGAGATGAACCGTAAGATCATGCAATTGGAAATCGAGCGTGAAGCCATCCGTAGGGAAAAGAATAAAGACAAGGAAACCGTGCTTTCGAAAGAGATTGCAGAAATATCTGAGAAGCGAGATGACCTCAAAGCAAAGTGGGAAAACGAGAAATCGGTAATCACGAGCATTCGCGAAGCAAAAGAGAGCATAGACCGCTATAAGTCTGAAGCTGAAAAAGCAGAACGCGAAGGAGATTTCGGTCGAGTGGCTGAAATACGGTACGGTAAGATTGTAGAAGCACAGAAGAAGCTAGAAGAACAGAAAGCCATTATGCACGCTTCGGAACAAGGTGAAAAAACCTTGTTGAAGGAAGAAGTAGATGCGGACGACATTGCTGAAGTTGTAGCGAAATGGACGGGGATTCCCCTCTCAAAAATGCTTCAATCTGATCGCGAAAAGCTACTTCACTTAGAGGAAGAATTGGGCAAACGCGTAGCAGGACAGAAAGAAGCGATTACCGCCTTGTCTGATGCAGTGCGAAGAAGCCGAGCCGGATTGCAAGACCCTAAGCGTCCGATTGGTTCTTTCATTTTCTTAGGAACGACTGGGGTAGGAAAAACCGAATTGGCGAAAGCCTTGGCGGAGTACCTCTTCAATGACGAAAACAATATGGTGCGTATCGATATGTCAGAATATCAAGAGCGTCATGCGGTGAGTAGATTGATTGGAGCGCCTCCAGGCTATGTGGGCTATGAAGAAGGTGGTCAGTTGACGGAAGCGGTACGTAGAAAACCTTATTCAGTAATTTTATTGGATGAGATTGAAAAAGCGCATCCAGATGCTTTCAACATTCTTTTACAGGTTTTAGATGATGGACGATTAACGGACAGTAAAGGCCGGGTCGCCAACTTTAAGAACACGATCATCATTATGACGACCAATATTGGCTCAACAATTATTCAAGACAACTTCGCCAAAATTAATGACGAGAACGTGTTGGATGTGATTGACGAAACCAAGCTTGAAGTGATGAATCAGTTGAAAAAAGCAGTGAGACCAGAGTTCTTGAACAGGATTGATGAAACGATCATGTTTATGCCGCTCAACCGCGATAACATCAGGCAGATTGTTCGAATTCAGTTTGGCTTAATTCAAAAACAATTGAGTGAAAACGGTATTGAGATTGAAGCGACTGACGAAGTGCTTGATTACCTTGGAGAATTAGGTTGGGATCCGCAATACGGTGCCCGTCCGCTCAAAAGAGTGATTCAGCGCAAAGTATTGAACGAGCTTTCCAAACAGATTCTATCAAGTAAAATTGATAAAGATTCGGTCGTGAGCATTGAGCTTACTGCCGACAAGGAAATCGAATTTGTTAATATTGAAAAAGTCGAGGCGTTGTAGTTTTTCAAACTTACAGCAACATAAAAATTGAAAGAAGGCGTCTTATTCAGGCGTCTTCTTTTTACTTTAGTAGCATGTTTATCCCCCCATTATTAAGTCAAGGCGATAAAATTGCCATCGTAGCTCCTGCCAAGAAAATTCAGTCCGATTTGACTTTTGCGGTGAACACCTTAGCCGAATGGGGTCTAACGCCAGTTTTAGGCGAACACGTTTTGGCCACTGACCATTATTTTGCGGGCACCGACAGCCAGCGACTTCAAGATTTACAAGGCGCATTAGACGATCCCGAAATCAAAGCCATTCTCATTGCCCGTGGCGGTTATGGCACTACAAGAATTCTGGAGCAAATCAATTGGACCAAGTTCCTCGAAAGCCCAAAATGGATTTGTGGGTTTAGCGACATTACATCCCTGATTACCGAACTCAACAACCGCGCTGTCCCTTGCATTCATGGGCCAATGGCGGTTACGCTAGATTGGAATGAGCAGACCACCGAAAGCTTGAAATCTATGCTTTTTGAAGGAAAGGTAAATTACGACATCTCTCCTCACCCTTTAAACCAACTAGGCCAAACGTATGCTGAGCTTATTGGCGGGAATTTATCCATCATCTGTAACACTATGGGGACTTCTTCTGAAATCCAGACCAAAGGCAAAATTCTCTTTTTGGAAGAAGTCGGGGAATACTTCTATCATTTAGATCGGATGCTTGTGCAGTTAAAAAGAGCTGGAAAGCTTGATGATTTGGCAGGCGTAATCATCGGAGATTTCTCTTCGATGAAAGACCATAAAGATAGTTTTGGAGCAGATGCTTTGGAGGTTATTTCTCACAATTTGGCTGGCTTGAATATCCCAATAGCTTACGGTTTTCCGCTAGGGCATGAAAAAAGAAACCTGCCCGTTTACTGTGGAGTTCCTGCCATTTTCGATGTCAGCGAAAAGGGTGTAAACCTTAAATATGAGGTATAAATATTCCAGCCAGTAAGCCTGCTAAAATGATAAATGGAGGTGGTATTTTGGTATAGGTAAGGATTAAGAAAGTGCCAATAATTACACTAACGTTCAGCACATTATTCTCAATTGGTTGAAATAGAACGAATGCAGCTGCAGCCACCATTCCAGCACTGGCCGCGTTAATTCCTTCTAACGAAGCCCTAACTACACGATAGCGTTTTAGGTCATCCCAAAAGCGAATGACAAAGAAAATCAGGAAAGTACCTGGTAGAAAAATACCACAAGCCGCTACAAAACCACCCAAAATTTGTGCTCCCAATCCCATGTCGCGCACCGATAAAGCTCCAACAAATGAGCTTACTGAAAACACAGGGCCAGGAACGGCTTGTACCATCGCAAAACCAGAAAGAAACTCTTCAGAAGTCAAGAAGCCTTTAAACTCTACAAACTCAGTATGAAGGAAAGGAATCAATACCTGTCCTCCACCAAAAATCAAACTTCCGTTTCGATAAAAATTCTCAAAAAGCAATACGAATCTATCTTGGGTAACAGCGCCTACACCAGCAGCGGTAACCAGCACCAAGGCCCAAAGTGTAAAATTCCCCCATTTGATTTTAATTTTTTGTTTCTCTTCTGGTGCCTGTTTCTTGTATTTGAATGCTGTAAGCGTTCCTGCAAAAATCAATACCAAAGGCAAGGCAATCGGCTTAGAAATGAAATAGGTAACAATGGCCGAAAGTGCCATTAAGCCTCCAGCGGTACGGGTAGTGACCACTTTTGACGCAATGACATAAGCGCCATAGCTAACAAAGCCCACCGCCATGGGTTGAATAAAGCGAGTAAATTCTAAACTGAGATTTTTGGTCTGATAAGAGTTCACCAATATGGCGGCTGTGGTCATAATGGTTACCGCAGGCAGCATCCAAACCAATAAAGTAAGGTAGGCCAAGTTTGCCCCACCAATTCTGTAGCCAATGGCTGTAATGGTTTGGGTCGAAGTTGGACCCGGTAAAATTTGGCAAAGCGCATTCAGTTCTATTAACTCCTCTTCCGTAAGGTAGCCTCTTTTCTTCACCATAATCTTAATGATCATGGCAAAATGCGCTTGTGCACCGCCAAAGGCCGTTAGCGCTATGACTAATACATCACGCAGAAAAATATAGTATCGAATACGCTTTATCAATGGATTAAAGCTTGGTTACTTCTTCTTCAGACCCAACTCAATGAGTCGTTCATTCAGAAACTCTCCTGCTGTAATGTCTTCATAAAGCTTTGGATGATCTGCATCAATACAGCTTTCTAAGCATGTCAAATCCATATCGGAACGCGGGTGCATAAAGAAAGGAATTGAGAAACGCCTGTTCTTCATTAACTCTCTTGGCGGATTCACCACCCTGTGAATTGTAGATTTCAGCTTATTATTGGTATGACGCGAAAGCATGTCGCCCACGTTCACTACCAATTGCTCTGGCAAAGCAGTAATCGGAATCCATTTGCCGTCATTTCTCAGCACTTGAAGGCCATCAGCACTTGCACCCATTAAAAGCGTAATCAGGTTAATATCGCCATGCTCTGCAGCACGTACGGCATCTTCAGGCACTTCATCTGGGTTTTCAATTGGGAAATAATGGATCGGTCGCAAAATGCTATTCCCGTTTTTTGCTTTATTATCGAAATAATGTTCAGGAAGCCCAAGGTAAAGCGCAATGGCTTGTAGCATCTTAATCCCCGCTGCCTCAATGGTTTTATATACTTCCAAGGCTATTTCTTCCATTTCTGGAAGTTCGTCTGGCCAAATATTATCTGGATATTCATTTTTGATGGGGTCGCCATCAGTTACTTCCTGACCTACATGGTAGAACTCCTTCAAATCACCCGTTTTACGACCTTTAGCGTGTTCCTTCCCTTTGCCAATATAACCACGTTGCCCAGCCAATTCAGGCACTTCATATTTCTGTTTAATATCGTCAGACATCAAAAAGAACTTCTGAATAGTGGAATATAGCTTTTGTGTTTGGGCTTCAGAAAGTCCATGATTTTTTATCGCCACAAAGCCTATGTTATTATAAGCTTGGCCTAGTGCATCTACAAATGCTTGTTTTTTGGCTGGATCACCCGAAGTAAAATCGGCTAAATCTAGTGAAGGAACCTCATCGTATAATTTTTCGCTCATGGCTGAAATGGTTAAAAACAGTCTAATTTATTAAATATTCGTTACAGAGTTCACTAACTCAACACCTCTTTCAATACTTCTAGGGATTTAATTTCATTTAATCCCGATACGTGAATCTGGTAAAACTTGATGATATGCGATAGCACATCGCGCCTTAATTGACTGGTCAGCATTATTTCCTCGCCTAAAGGTTTGTTCATCAACGCAGAAATGATGGCCCTCTCTGTTTCTAAAGTAGAGAAATGAACTCCATTTTCTTTAAGTTCTTCAATAAAACCCTCGGCAGATTGAGGCTCAAAACCCAAATAGCCTGTACATTTCATCAAAAACTGTAAGTGAAAATTAATCACATTGGTTTCCATATGATCGAAGAT